>JAADFR010000046.1 GCA_013152755.1 Alphaproteobacteria bacterium | reverse complement strand
AATACCCCCTTGCCCTTTCCCAATAACATAAAAATTCTACAGGAAATTTATGTGCTTGCCAAGCAGGTAATATTAGGTAGCCCGCTCATAAACCAATGGCCCCTGGCTATTTTTACCGCGCATAAAAAAATATAGACATATAGTCATGAAACGCTCAATATTAACTGGCGGGAGAAGAAAAATGAACAAACTAATTATTACACTGTTATACCTAATAACCATATTTAATATACCGGCATCCTTCGGCGGTGATAAAGATGGCCGATATGCCATACGCGGTGCCGGATTGCTATCCTGCAAAGTTTTCCTTGAGGAAAGGCCAAAAAAATCCCCGGCCTATATGATGATTGGCGGATGGCTGGATGGCTATATCACCGCCTATAACAAACTACAGCAGGACACTTTTGATGTCAGTCCCTATGCCTCTACAGAGCTATTAGGTGTCGTCATAGGTCAGCATTGCGAAGACAACCCAAGTGACCTTCTCGGTCCCATATTAGACAGCATATTGGCACGATTAAACAAGGACAGACTAGATACCGCATCACCATTCGTCACGGTAAAGGTCGGTGACTATGAAACCAGTTTATATGCCAGAACCATTCAGGAAATTCAAACACGGCTTTCACAAAAGGGGCTTTTCAAAGGCATTTCAAACGGTAAATGGAATGATGAAACCACCGCCGCCGTCGCCCGTTATCAAAAAGCCATCGGTTACAACGCCAGCGGATACCCGGATCAAAAGACACTTTGGTACTTGTTCCGTAGCAAAGAATAAAATGCTTTTAAAGCCGGTTCCCTAATATAATTCTTTAACCAGCTTTCTGCGTCGCAACCCAACCAAGGCCACGCCAAATCCCAGCAACAGTATGGCTGTTGGCTCTGGTACTGTTATCAGGAAACTCTTCCCCACAATACTGTTAAAGCCACTAAGAGCGAATGTGTTAGAGAATAAAGGCGGCGTATTAAACAGATTGGTTCGCTCCAATATCTGGAACAATGGCCCAAGCTCTCCAAGGTCGAAACTGAACCCCAATGCTTCTAAGGCAAAACTTGCTTTCAGGATATCCAACTGAAAAATACCATCGATACCAAGGAGTGTATTGTTGGAAAACATCCCTTCAACCGAAAAAGTCGGCGTGATCAACGTATCCTGAGACAATAACGCAATGTCCGGCAGTGAATCCCAAAGCCCGGACCATGATGTCTGAGGACCGGATAACCCGGCTATCAAAACAGGTTTGTCAAATAACAAATCAACCATCAGCGACGGGGTAAATTCAAAATCCTGCACAATTTTCAGAATGGGCCCCATATCAATATCAATAAGGTCAGCACTGACCGACAAAATACCGGCATTAAAACTCACGCCGCCGCCGGGCAGACCAAACGGCGCAAGGGCCAGACCATCAAGGTCAGCCGTAAGCTTTATCAGGTCATCCTCGCCACTGGCAACCAATTTATTTCCCGAAACGCCTCCGGTAGCATTAATATCCGGCACATGTACGGTAACGCCGCCCAAGCTACTTCCCGGAACGGCCCCTGGAATTGATATTTCTGAATCAAACTGAAACAAAGCAGGGTCTAGCAACCCCAGTATCTTTATTTCACCGGGGGAACCTGGGTCATTAAAAGAAATAATCGGTACGGTCTGGTCGGGAAATCCCAATTCCCCGGTACTGGCCTTCGCCGTACAACCGACCAGAGCGAGACAGGCTTGCGCATTATCGACACGGGCCCGCACGCCGACTATCGCATCCAGATTTACGCTTAGCTCCGGGAAATTTGTCGATAGCGTACCGCCAGCCAGCGAGCTGTTCGGGTTGAGATTAAAAAAATCACCAAAACTCAAATTGCCCGGCTGCGGCACCATAAGATCGGCATTGAATTGCACATCAGTATTCACCGAACCACTATCGGCCTGAAGCCCGAACTGAAAACCAACCTTGCCCGATGTACTTACGTCCAGTACTGCACCTGTCCGGGTATCAACTGATAACGTATTCGTATGGATATGAATTCCACCCGAATTATGAAAATGTCCCCCTAAGCACGCAAAACCGTGGCACTCCCACCCCGAGGGCGTGTGCGGGTGCGGCCAACTTATGGAAGTACTGGAAATTTCACCTGTAATTCCCCCCACCTTTGCTGTCTCACTCCAGGTAACCCCTAGAAAACGATCAATATTCAGACCCGGCGCTGACCCGGAACCCCACATGCCCTGACCTGACGAAGAAAAATCCAGAGAACCGAAATCAACTGAAACCGGGGCGGCAGTTACCGTCCAAGGCACGGAAATAAAGAGCAAAGAAACCAACAATGCCCTGCATTTCTTAGCTAAAATTCCATAATAGGTTTTATCATTATTGAATATAATCATTTTTGTAAAACTCCCTGTTTTTGTATGACAATTAAACACACACACAACACGATCTGTAGCCCAGATACTTACTTCTCTATTATTTCATAACTTAAATATTTACTTGGTGATATTCTAATAATAGGATTTTCTGATATTGGGGAAAACATGCAAAAAACGTGCCTTCATTTATAACATACTGTTATTAAAGAGCTAATATAATTCACTAGTAGTATATTCTTTATCTTTTCCAAAAATTTTCTTTAATATGTAAAATATACTGACGGTTTAAAGCTATTTTTGTTCAAGAACTGATTAGAACTTAACTCCTTACAGTATCTATACTGTTGATTTTATTACCCTACTAGCTCTTATCCAAAACTGTAAAGAATCCTGACACTAGTGCAATATCAGACCTATTTGACACGAGGAATCATATAAATCTGATATTACTAGCCAATTTTAAATATTTGAATTAAGGTCGGAATTTATATTTCCAGATATTACAAGCCCGCTAAGTAAAGCCATACCCCATGACCGTTACCCGTTCCAATCTGATCCTGCTTCTGGCCGCCTTTATCTGGGGGGTGTCGTTTATTTTCCAGAAGGATGCCATGGCCTATATGGGGCCGTTCAGCTTTAATGCCTTTCGGTTCCTGTTGGGCGGGCTGGTACTTTTACCCCTCATTGGATGGCGCAAGCATAAAGCCCGGAAAAGCCATTCGCCTGCCCTGATCAAAGGCTCCGTTGCGGCGGGAGCACTTATTTTTCTGGGGGCCGGATTTCAGCAGACGGGCATACAATATACCACCATTGGCAATACGGGGTTTATCACCGGGCTTTATATTATTTTTGTCCCGATCATCAGCCTGTTTATGGGCAATCGCTATGCCCGTGGTATCTGGCTGGCGGTGGCGATGGCCAGTTTTGGGCTGTATCTTCTGTCGGGGATGGATGGGTTCACCATGGCTTATGGTGACCTCCTGGTGCTGATCGGGGCTGTTTTCTGGGCCTTCCATGTGATTATAGTCGATCATATGTCCGACAATCATGACCAGATTAAATTTGCCGCGCTTCAGTTTTTCGCCTGTGCCGCGCTCAGTTATCTGGCCGCCCTCTATGTGGGGGACAAGGCCATTCTGCTCAGCTTGGACGAATGGAAATGGGTGATTATCAGCGGCATTCTGGCGGTTGGCCTTGGTTATACCCTTCAGGTTATCGGTCAGACTACATCACCGCCTGCGCAAGCCGCCGTGATCATGAGCCTGGAGGCCGCCTTTGCCGCCATCGCCGGATATTTCTATTACGGTGAGATTCTGAGTTCAAAGGCTCTGGTCGGCTGTATATTGATGTTCACAGGATGCCTGCTAACACAGCGTTTCCCGCCCTTAAAGTCAGCCTAATCCTCAAACGGGTCGTGGACCAGAATGGTATCTTCCCGCTCAGGGCTGGTGGACAGCAGAGCCACGGGCGTTTCGATCAATTCCTCAATACGGCGTATATATTTGATGGCGGTTGCAGGCAGATCAACCCAGCTGCGCGCGCCGTAGGTGCTGTCTGACCAGCCTTCCAGCGTTTCATAAATCGGGGTTACCCGCGCCTGATCCTCGGTTGAGGCCGGGAAATAATCCAGCCGTTCGCCGCCCAGATCATAGGCAACACAAACCTTCAATTCATCCATCCCGTCCAGCACATCAAGCTTGGTCAGGGCGATGCCGGTAATGCCGCCAACCTTGGTAGCCTGGCGAACCATCACCGCATCGAAATAGCCACAGCGGCGCGATCGCCCGGTAACGGTGCCAAACTCATGACCCCGTTCGCCAAGTCCCTGACCCACCTCATCGAATAATTCGGTAGGAAACGGCCCCTCACCCACGCGGGTGGTATAGGCCTTGGTGATGCCCAGAACATAGCCAAGGCTGTTCGCCCCGGTGCCGCTGCCCCCGGCGGCGGTGGAGGATATGGTGTTGGAGGATGTTACATAAGGATAAGTGCCATGATCAATGTCCAGCATAATCCCCTGCGCGCCCTCATATAAAATCCGTTTACGCTCATGGCGCATCTGATCCAGAACCCGCCAGCTTGCCCCGATATAAGGGGTGATTTTCGGCGCAATTTCCATGATTTGAGCAATCAGAGCATCCCGGTCAATCTCCGCAACGCCGAGCCCTCTGCGCAGTGGATTATGATGGCCCAGCAAGACATCAACCCGTGTTTCAATGGCTTTCGGCGATTTCAAATCACAGGCCCGAAGCGCCCTTCGTGCCACCTTGTCCTCATAGGCCGGACCAATACCCCGCCGGGTGGTGCCGATCTTTGGCCCGCCCTTGGTGCATAAATTGGCCGCATCCTCACGAATGGCATCAAGTTCGCCGTGCAGAGGCAGGATCAGCGCACAATTTTCCGCCACCATCAGGTTATCGGATGTCACATCCGCACCCTGAGATTTCAGCAAATCAATTTCTTTCAGCAAGGCCCAGGGGTCAACCACAACCCCATTGCCGATCACCGAATATTTGCCGCCGCGCACAATGCCGGAGGGCAGCAGGCTCAGCTTGTAAACCTTGCCGTCAATAACAAGGGTATGGCCCGCATTATGGCCGCCCTGAAACCGCACCACCACATCGGCGCGTTCCGACAGCCAGTCAACGATCTTGCCTTTACCTTCGTCGCCCCATTGGGAGCCGACCACGACCACATTTGCCACGTTATTGACCTCTCGAAATCTGTGTTATTTTTCCTGATTGCCATATATAGCGGCACATCAACCGTTCGGCTTCCGCCATGTCATCCGCCGCCGCCTCAAGCCCGCATATGGTCCGGTAGCCCTGCGCGCGCAGGTCGCTCAAATCCGCCATATTTGTTCCGAAAGGACAATAGATATATTTAAGGTCCGCCATATCCGGCAAGGCCCGCATCAGGCTGTCCAGATAGAGGGAGAATCCGGTCGCCGGTTCGCTGTCCGCCGCGCCGCCCTCAACCATATAACGCCCGCCCCGGCCAAGTTCGCCGCGCACGCCTTTGACAAACAAGGAAAAACCGATACCGGTCTGAAATTCAAAGCCGCTATATTCGCCGGGGTCCACGGTCACATGAAGCTCCGGCGCCACCTGTTTCAGGCGATCAAGAAGTTTGGCCAGCTCATAGCACATATCCTGTGCTTCCTGCGGCAGGGACAGATCCCTGATAATCGCCATGGCCTTGTCCGCCGCCCCCGCCGCCGACAGGAGTTTCCGGCTGATGTCGCCGATTTCACCGCCCAGATTGTCCAGCGCGCCAATATCCTTGGCATTAAGAGCCTGACGAACGATAGCTGATTTTTCCGCGTCCAGCCCCAGCCCCCGGCAGATGGCTGGCACCAACAGCGGCATGGTCAGGTCAATGCTGGCCTGTTCAACGCCAACTGTGGCCAACACATCCCGGGCCAGCAGAATGATCTCCACATAGGCTTCCGGGCTGTCAGAACCGATCAGTTCAACGCCGGCCTGCTTAAATTGCCGTTCGGGGCGAAGCTGGCTGCCGCGCACCCGAAGCACATCACCGGAATAGCTGAGACGCAAAGGACGCGGTGCATTTTGCAGACGGGAACGGGCGATACGCGCCACCTGCCCCGTCATATCATTACGCACCGCCATCATCCGCTGTGTCACCGGGTCCATCACCCGGAACATATTGCGGGATTGCGCCTTGCCCGGCCCGCTGAGCAGGCTTTCCTCAAATTCCATGATCGGCGGAATCACCCGTTCGTAACCGAAACTGGCAAAGCATTGGCGCAATTTCTCAACGATTTCAGCCTGATACTCCGCCTCATGGGCCAGCGTATCATGCAGGCCTTCGGGCAGGAGAGCTGTATCGTCTATATCAGGCATAAGGCGTCCGTTTTTACTGTTCAGGCCTTGATATTATTTACGCACTAGAATGTCAACGCCTTAACCTGTTTAACATGGGGCAGGCTTTCCACCGCCGCAACCGTAGCCGCATCGGCGGGCGCATCGATGGCGACCAATGCGATAGCCTCGCCGCCCTCTGAGGCCCGGCCAAGGCTGAAGGTGGCGATATTCAGGCCCGCCTCCCCCAATGTGGTGCCCAAAGCCCCGATAAATCCGGGCAAGTCTTCGTTGGACACATAGAGCATGTTCGGTGTCAGTTCCGCATCAACGGCAATGTCCTTGACACTGACGATGCGCGGTCGTTTGTCGGCGAACAAAGTTCCGGCCACACAGCGCACCTGTTTGTCCGTGGTCACCGTCACCTTGATAAAGGTATTATAATCGCCTTCGGAGTCGTGGCGTGTTTCAACAATGTCAATATCCCGTTCCTTGGCCACGGCCAAGGCATTGACCATATTAACGCAATCCATCAAAGGCTGTAACAGACCCTCAACCACAATAGCGGTCAGGGGCCGGGTGTTCAATTCGGTCACATCCCCCTGATATTCGATCTGTATGCTTTGCAGGGCATGTTCGGTCAGCTGTCCCGCAAAAGCGCCAAGCTGTTTCGCCAAAGCCATATAGGGGCTGAGCCGTACAGATTCTTCCGCAGACACAGACGGCATATTAAGCGCATTCGTCACCGCCCCGTCCAGCAGATAATCGGCCATCTGTTCCGCGACTTGTACGGCCACATTGACCTGAGCCTCGGAGGTTGACGCGCCAAGATGCGGCGTTGCCACAACTTTTTCATGGCCAAACAGCGGGTTTTCTTTCGCCGGTTCCTCGGCAAAAACGAGACGTCCAGCGCCACCCCGGCCACCTTACCGTTATCCAAAGCGGTAAGCAGAGCCGCCTCATCAATCAGGCCGCCGCGTGCGCAGTTGATAATCCGCACACCGTCTTTCATTTTCTCAAAAGCATCCGCGTTTAAAATACCGCGTGTGCTGTCGGTAAGCGGTGTATGCAGGGTGATGAAGTCAGCGCGCGGGAATAATTCGTCCAGCTCAACCTTCTCAACGCCCAGTTCCTCGGCCCGTTCCACGGACAGATAGGGGTCAAAGGCGATAACCTTCATTTTAAGGCCCAAAGCCCGTTCCGCCGCAATGGCACCGATATTACCGCAGCCAATGATGCCAAGAACTTTTGACGTCAGCTCAACGCCCATAAAACGGGATTTTTCCCATTTGCCCGCATGGGTGCTTTCATTTGCCAGCGGTATCTGGCGCGCGACCGCGAACATCATGGCGATGGCATGTTCCGCCGTGGTAATGCTGTTGCCGAATGGGGTGTTCATAACCACAACGCCGTGGCTGGTGGCGGCGGGAATATCCACATTGTCCACACCAATGCCTGCCCGGCCAACCACTTTCAGGTTGTCTGCGGCCTCCAGAACGGCCTTGGTGACCTTGGTGGCGGACCGGATGGCCAGCCCGTCATAACGGGGGATGGCTTCGATTAATTGTTCAGGGGTCAGACCAACGATTTGATCCACTTCAATGCCGCGTTTCTCGAAAATCTCTTTTGCGAGCGGGCTTAATTTGTCAGAAATAAGTACCTTTACCATTTTCAGGTGCCTTTCAAATAAAATCTATACTGTATAAAATTCAGGATGTTGTGATTTGTGCGTAAGCCCAGTCGAGCCACGGCAACAGCGCCGAGAGGTCATTGGCTTCCACCGTGGAACCGGCCCAAATGCGCAGGCCCGCAGGGGCGTCACGATACGCGCCAATATCAAAAGCCGCGCCTTCTTCGTCCAGAAGTGTTGCCATTTTCTTGGCCACCGCCGCCTGTACCAAAGGCTCCAGCGCGGTAAACCACGGGGCCACGATTTTCAGGCACACAGATGTATTGGACACGGTCTGCGCATCATTGGCGAGAAACGCGACCCAATCGGTACGCGCCACCCAATCCCGGATAACAGCCAGATTTTCTTCCGACTTGGCAATCATGCCTTTCAATCCACCAATGCTTTCCGCCCAATTGAGCGCGTCAAGGTAATCTTCCACACAGAGCATGGACGGGGTATTGATGGTCGCACCGCTAAAGATGCCCTCAATCAATTTACCGCCCTTGGTCAGGCGGAAAATTTTAGGCAGGGGCCAAGCCGGATTATAGTTTTCCAGCCTTTCCACCGCCCGGGGGCTGAGGATAATCATGCCGTGAGCCGCTTCACCGCCCAGAACTTTCTGCCAAGAGAAAGTGGTCACATCCAGCTTGTCCCACGGTAAATCCATGGCAAAAGCCGCCGATGTGGCATCACAGATGGTCAGGCCCGCCCGGTCATCGCTGATCCAATCAGCGTTTGGCACCTTAACGCCAGACGTTGTTCCGTTCCAGGTAAAGACCACATCACGGGCCGGGTCCACAAGGCTCAGGTCCGGCAGGTCGCCGTAGTCGGCGGTCAGGCTGCGGATGTCGTCAAGTTTCAATTGCTTGGTCACATCCGTGATCCAGCCGGAACCGAAACTTTCCCACGCCAGCATATCAACGCCGCGTGCGCCCAGCATGGACCAAAGCGCCATTTCAACGGCGCCAGTATCGGACGCTGGCACGATGCCCACGCGATAGCCTTCCGGAACGCCCAGAATGCTTGCGGTACGGTCAATAGCTTGTTTAAGACGGGATTTGCCAATTTTGGCACGATGAGAACGGCCCAAGGGCGCGTTTTTCAAATTATCAATCGTCCAGCCCGGGCGCTTCGCACACGGACCTGACGAAAACAGCGGGTTCGCTGGTTTCTGTAAAGGTTTCATTTTATCTCCTACTCCTTGCAGAATAGACGTCCCCCGTTGGGGAGGGATAGCCCACGGCAGAACATAGGGATAAAAATTCCCCCGTCAAGTGAAGATTATATAAAAATTGCTGCATAGCACAATAATTTATGCGTTATAAAGACTTATAGGAAAATTTAAGGAAAGCGATATGGCACAGGTTTTACTCATTACCGGGGCCGCCATTTTTGGCCTGCTTGGCACCATTCATCTGATATATACCTTTTTCACCAATAAGTTCGACCCTTACGATCTGTC
>JAADFR010000045.1 GCA_013152755.1 Alphaproteobacteria bacterium | reverse complement strand
AAATTAAAGCCGCTGCTGAAAGAATATGGTCTGGAAGACAAGCTGTGGATCATTGGCGGCAATGTGCCGGTGAAAGACCATGACGTCCTTCAGAAGATCGGCATTGACGCCATCTTCCCCACCGGCAGCCATTTCGAAGATATTATTGATTACATCAAAAACCGTTACCGGCAATTGGCATAGAGAGCATTATTCATGACACAAGATAAAATCATCAATGAATCCGGCATAGAGGTAAAAGCCCTATATACGCAGGAAGATGTGGACGCTTCCGGCGGCATAGAAATGGTCGGCCTGCCCGGGGAATATCCCTTCACACGCGGCATCCATCGGGAAATGTACCGCAAGCGGCCCTGGACCATGCGTCAATATACCGGTTTTGCCAATGCCAAAGACACTAACGAGCGGTTTCAATATCTGATCGAAAACGGCCAGACCGGCCTTAATGTGGCCTTTGATCTGCCGACCCAAACCGGCTTGGACACGGACGATCCCATGGCCGAGGGCGAGGTGGGCCGTGTTGGCATGGCGGTGGATACCCTGCGCGATTTTGAGATCGCTTTTGACGGTATTGATCTGGAAAAAATTACTGTGTCCCTGACCATTAACGGCTCGGCGGCGATCCTGATTGCCATGTATCTGGCCATGGCGGAAAAGCGCGGCTATGACGTGACCAAACTACGCGGCACGGCCCAGAATGATATTCTGAAAGAATTTATCGGACGCGGCACCTGGATTTTCCCGGTAGAGCCCAGCATCAAGCTGGTCGGCGACACCATCGAATATTGCGCCAAGAATGCGCCCAAATACAGCCCGGTCAGTGTCTGCGGCTATCATATCCGCGAAAGCGGCGCGACCCCGGAACAGGAAATGGCCTATGCTTTCTGTATCGCGAAAGCCTACGCCGATGATATGTTAAAGCGTGGATTACACATTGATGAATTTGCCGGACGGCTCAGCTATAACTTCAATATTTTCGGTAATATTTTTGAACAGGTGGCCAAATTCCGGGCCGGGCGCGGTCTGTGGGCCAAGATTATCAAGGAAGATTACGGTGCCAAAGATCCAAAATCCATGTGGTTGCGCATGATTGCGGCCGGCGGCGGCGGCGGGCTGACCATTGAACAGCCGGAAAATAATATCGTACGCGGAGCCTATTACGCTCTGATCAGTGCCCTGTCCGGGGCTCAGACCATGGCGCTCTGCTGTTTTGATGAGGCCTATACCATCCCGTCAGAATATGCCCAGCGTATTTCCCTGCGCACCATGCAGCTTTTGATCGAGGAAATGGGCCTGTGCGAAACGGTCGATCCGCTGGCGGGTAGCTATTATATGGAAACCATGACCAACGAAATGCGCAAGAAGATGGAAGAGACCATGGCCGAGGTAGAGGCCGAGGGCGGCATCATCAAAATGGTCTCCGAAGGCACCATTCAGTCCAAAGTCTCGGCTCAGGCCTTTGAGATGCAGAAAAATCTGCAATCCGGGGCTTTCCCCAAGGTCGGGGTCAATCGCTACAAGATTGATCAGGAAGAAAATGAGGTGGAATTCCACCCCTATGACACCAAGGATGCCGATCAACAGATTGAAAATCTGAACGCCGTAAAAGCCGAACGCTCCCAGACTGATGTGGACCGCACGCTGGCCATGGTCAAGGCAGCGGCAGAGGCCGATGACAATGTGATGCCCGCCATTGTGGAGGCAGTGAAAGCCTATGCCACCGTAGGCGAGATCACCAAGAAACTGGTTGAAGTTTACGGCTATTATCAGGAACCCATTCGTTTTTAAGAAGAGCAGAAAAATGTCAGAAATTGAAAAATATATCGCCCCGGACACAGTCAGTGACGCGGTAAAGGCCTTGTCTAGCGGCGGGGTGACTATCCTTGCCGGGGGAACCGACCTCACCCCGCAGGTTGACGCAGGCCGCCGCAGCCACGCCCCGACCCTGATGAATATCCGCCGGGTGGACGACCTGTCCGGCATCACACAGAATAAGGGCGAGACCCGCATCGGCTGTCTGACCACCGTATCGGAGATCAAACAGAGTGATCTGGCCCCCGCCATTCTGAGGCAGGCCGCCGACCATTTTGCCAGCGAACAGATCCGCAATGCGGCCACCCTTGGCGGTAATATCTGTAACGCGTCCCCGGCGGGCGATATGATCAACCCGCTTTTGGTGCTTGACGCATCGGTGGAACTGGCCAGCTGGAAAGAAGGGGCTATGGAGGTTCGGCGCGAGCCTATAAGCCGTTTTTTCACCGGACCCGGCAAGACCATCAAACATGACAATGAACTGCTGATCGCGGTGGTTTTTGATACGCCCGGCCCAGATTTTGTCGGCTATTTCCGCAAATCCGGCCCACGCCCGGCGCTGGAAATTTCCACCGTCAGTGTGGGTATTGGCGGCGATTATAAAGACGGCGCGTTTCATAATGTTCGGGTGGCTTTTGGTGCTGTAGGCCCAACGCCCCTGCGCGGCAAAGCCACTGAAGCCATGCTGGAAGGGCAAGCCCTGACCGCCGAGGTCATTGACAAGGCCGCCCGCGCCGCACAGGACGATGCGACCCCCATCGACGATATTCGGGCCACAAGCTGGTATCGCACCCATCTGATTGCCGTATTCACAGAGGAGCTTTTGAACAATGTCTGTCAAAACTGAACTTAACTTTACCCTGAACGGCAGGCCGGTCAATATCGAGGTTCCGGTGGATATGACCGTGTTGAATCTATTACGTGAGAACCTGGACCTGAAGGGCACAAAATATGCCTGCGGCGAGGGCGAATGCGGGGCCTGTACCATTGAAGTGGACGGCACGACCATCAACAGCTGTCTCATGTATGCCGCCGACCTGAACGGGCGCACAGTGATGACTATTGAGGGATTGGGCGCGGGCAACAAGATGCACCCCATGCAACAATCCTTTGTGGATCACGGGGCGGTTCAATGCGGATTTTGTATGCCGGGTATGATCATACAGGCCAATTATCTGGTCAAGCAGAACCCGGACCTCACCCGCGAAGAAATGAAACGGGGGCTTGAAGGAAATATCTGTCGCTGTACCGGATATACCAAGGTACTGGACGCCGTTGCCGCCATTGTCGGGGCAGAAGGATAATATCATGAGTGAACAAGTCGCCTTTCAACATATTGAAAAAACCAGCCTGATCGGCACCCGGATCAAGAAACCTGATGCCCCCGCCAAGGCCATCGGCAAGACCCGCTATATCAATGATATGGTCCTGCCGCAGATGCTCTATGGCAAGATACTTCATGCCGGACGGACCCATGCGGAAATTGTAAGCATTGACACAAGTGAGGCCGAAAAGTTACCTGGCGTCCATTTGGTGATCACGGCGCAGGATACGCCGGATTTGAAACTGGGTTTTGTCAAAGATAACGCGCCCCTGAAAGATAAGGTGCGCTGCGAACGGGACGAGGTCGCCGCCGTGGCCGCCGAGAGTGAGGCCATCGCCGCCGAGGCCCTGAAACTGATCAAGGTTACTTATAAAGATCTGCCGCCAGTCTATACCATCGAGGACGGTTTGAAAGACGGTGCGCCGGTGATACAGGACCGCTTCCCCGATAATAAAAGCCTGTCTTTTAAATTCACCCACGGCGATATGGCCGCGGCTGAACAGAAATCAGATATTATTCTGGATGATGTGTTTAATGTCCATTATGTGACCCATTGCTGTATGGGCACCTCCTGCGCCATTGCTGATTTTGACCATAACGGCAAATTGACCATCTATTCCCAAACCCAATACCCTTATAATTATAAGATGGATCTGGCCCCGGCTTTGGGTATTGACCCCGGTGACATCCGGGTGATTCAGCCGCCCACAGGCGGGTCTTTTGGGGCCAAGCTGGATGTCTATCCCTTTGAGCCAGTGGCGGCCATATTGGCCCAGAAAACCGGGCGGCCCGTCAAAATTCTGTTTGACCGGGAAGAAGAATTTATCAATAGCCCCACCCGTCAACCGGCCAGAATGCACCTGCGCACCGGATGTACATCAGATGGCATCCTGACCTTTCGGGCGGCAGACGTTATGATGGACAACGGGGCCTATACCTCATGGGGGCCAACGGTTCCGGTGATCATGATGCGCACCGTATCCGGCCATTACCGGGTGCCAGTGGTCGATTTCAAGGGGCAGGCCGTCTATACTAACAATGCCTATGCCGGGTCTTTCCGGGGTTACGGCAATGTTCAGATGACCTATGCCACTGCTCAGCATATGGATATGCTGGCGGAAAAATTGGCCAAAGACCATAACCTTGACCCGATCGAATTTCGCCTGAAAAATGCGCAGAAGTCCGGCGAGGTGACACCGCAAAAATCATTCCTCCGGGAATGTGCGCTGGCCGAATGTCTGACCACGGCGGCAGAGGCGTCGGACTATGTGAATAAGCTCAATAAATATACCGCCGAGCGGGCACAGGAAGGCCGCTATAAGCGCGGCATTGGCCTTGCCAGTTCCATCCATAACGCGGGCGGGGCCAAAATCCATAAGTCGGACGGTTGCGGCACCATCCTGAAAATGGATGACTATGCGCGGGTGACGGTGATTACCGGGGCGTCCGAAATCGGGCAGGGCATTGACGCGGTCATTGCCCAGATCGTTGCCGAGGAACTAGGCGTGCCCACCGAACATGTGAATCTGGTCAATAATGACAGCGACCTTGGACCGTGGGATGTGGGGGTTCATGCCTCCCGCACCACCTTTATCGCCGGAAACGGGGCACGGCGCGCGGCCATCAAAGCCAAGAAACAGATATTAGCGGCGGCCTCAAAACAGGCCAATGTCTCTGCGGATGAACTGGACCTGCGCGGTGGTTTCGTCGTACAGGACAAGGACGGGGCCGTGGTTACCAAGCTGGACAAGATGCTGCGTCAGATGCATTTCCAGCCGGAACCGGATGTGGTCATGGTCAGCGACTATTACGAACCCAACAGCGAGCCAGAGGGCCGGGATCATATTTCCGACCATTCCGCCGCCTATTCCCACGCGGTTCATATTGCCGAGGTGCTGGTAGATACCTATACCGGCGAGGTCAAGGTGGAAAAGGTTACCATGGCACAGGATGTGGGCCGGGTCATTAACCGCATGGGGCTTGAGGCCCAGATGGAAGGCGGGCTGGCCTTTGGTCTTGGCTTTGCCCTGAGCGAGGAAATGATTTTCGAGGAAGGCCGCCTGAAGAACCCGTCTTTCCGGGATTACAAGCTGCCCACCGCGCCGGATATGCCGGACCTAGACATTCATTTCATCGAAAGCGATTGCGCGGAGGGGCCGTACGGTGCCAAAGGAATTGCGGAACTGCCGACCATTGTGGTGGCCCCGGCCATCGCCAATGCGGTTTATAACGCCACCGGCATCCGCTTTTTCAATCCGCCCATGACCCCTGAAAAGGTCGCCCGGGCCATATGGGAAAAGAAGCAGGTATGAAACAGAAAACGGTCTTAAGCCTTGAACAGGCCCTGTCCCTGCCCTCGGCGACCCTGCGGTTTGCCCAATTGGGCTGGCGGGTAATTCGCATAGAGGCGACCCCTAGCGGGCGCGGCCTGCCCGGCGATCCGAACCGCTATATCGGCAAGCATATCATAGAGGACGGCGATGACCGGCGCAGCTATTTCATGGCGCCCAATGTGGGTAAGGAAACCATTTCGCTTAATCTGAAAGATGAAAAGGGCCGGGCTATCCTGCATCAGATCATCCGCGAGCTGGATGTGGATATATTCTGCTGTAATACCCTGCCGGGCCGTTACGAACAGATGGGCATAGATTATGACACCCTGAGCGCCATAAAACCGGATCTGATCTGGGCCGGAATTTCCGCCATGGGGCCGGAGTATCCGGGGGTACCGGGTTATGATCCCGCCGTACAGGCCATGTCCGGCTTTATGGAGGTTACAGGGCAGGAGGACGGCCCGCCGACCCTGTCCGGTATTCCGCTCATTGACCTGAAGGCCGGGGATGAGGTCTACGCGGGGGTCATGCTGGGGCTGGCTGAACGCGCCGAAACCGGACGGGGCAAGCGCATCGACATTTCCATGTTGCAAGCGGCGGCAAGCTGGCTAATCACCACTCTGCCCCTGCTGGATTTTGATTGTGACACGTCGGAAATTACCCGTTGCGGCAATGAACATCGGAAGTTTATCCCCACCAATGCCTATCCCACCAAAGACGGTTTTGTCTATCTGGCCATTGGGAATGATGTGCAGTGGGAGCGGATGACAGAAATCCCGAAATTTGCCTCGCTGGCCAATGAAGTTCGCAAGACCAACGAGGGCCGCCATGCGGAACGGCAATCGCTTTATACCGATATTGGTGCCCTGACGTCACACTATAGCACCGATGAATTGGTTGAGGATTTTATGGCGGCCACCATTCCCCATGCCCGGATTAATGATATTCCGGCGGTGGCGAAACTGCCCGCTATTGCCTCAAAGCTGACCACGACGCAGTTGCCGGATGGCCGTACAATCCATATGCAGCCCATGGCGGTGGATGTGGACGGGGCCGTGACCGAGCTTAACTTTCCGCCCCGTTACGGCGAACAGACCGCTAAAGTCCTGAGTGAAGCGGGCTATAGTGCCCAAGACTGTACCGCTTTGCAGGAAAGCGGCGTCATATATTGTAGTTGAGGGGGTGCCTGATGACCATAGAATGCTGGATTGACAAATGGGCCGCCCAATGCCCGGGCAAAACCGCTATTCTCTATGAAGGCCAAGCCATCACCTATGGGGAATTTCAGCAGAATATTCTAAAAACCGCCGCCCTGCTTCATCATGGCCTTGATGTTAAGCACGGCGACCGGGTGGCCTATCTGGGGCAGAATCATCCGCGTATGCTGTATCTGTTATTTGCCTGTGCGCGGCTCGGGGCCATTTTCGTGCCGCTCAACTGGCGGCTGACCCCGGCGGAACACCGCCATATGCTCCAGACTTGCGGGGCCAAAGTCCTGTTTGTCGAAGATGATTATCAGGATCACGGCGCGGCCCTGAAACCTGACCTGCCGGATTGCACCTTTGTTGACCGGGCCAGCCGGGACCGGTTGCAGGCAGAGGCAGACACAGAGGCCAGCGGGGAGATGGATGACCCTTTGTTGATTATCTTTACCTCCGGCACCACGGGCTTTCCCAAGGGCGCGGTCCTGACCCAGCAGGCCCTTGAAACAAATGCTCTG
>JAADFR010000044.1:29648-30685 GCA_013152755.1 Alphaproteobacteria bacterium | reverse complement strand
GCCCAATCGGCAGAAACCTATCTGGTGGCTCAGGGGTTTAGAAAAGTGGGTTAAAGATTGCCCCCGTCGATCATTGCCCTGTTGTTGTGGCACAGTTTTTTTGTGGATGTAATAAATTGGGCCGGGTTTTGAAAATCGTAGTGTCATTCTCCCGCAACTTGGGTGATCAAAGTTAACCTTCTCGGTTTGCGTCCATTATTTTACGTATTTCTGCCAGATCGGTGACGGTGGCTTGTATGCGGTCTTGTGGTATTTGGGTCGAGAGTTTGATCAAATCCGGCGCGAGGTCGCTGATCACCTGTTCCCGGAATGCATGGCCCTTTTGGGTCAGCCAGACACATTTGCTGCGGCCGTCTTTCGGGTTGGGTCGCATTTCTATCAGGTGACGGGCCTCAAGGCCGGACAGGGTGTGGCTTATGGTGGTCTTTGCCAATTGAAAGGACCGGGCAATGGCCAGCGGTGTCTGTCCATCGCCCAGACGGGCAAGGTGGTTTAAGACATTGAAGTGCGCGCTGGACAGGCCCTTGGGCAAGCGGTCATCCATGAGGGCATTGCTGAGCTGGCTAATGATGCCGATCTCGTTAAATAATGCGAAATATAATGACTGTATCTTGTCTTCGGTCACATCATGCCTTTATAATTTTTGCCGCCAGCGGCCATCTTGGCGTTGGGGCCGTGGGGGGAGCATATCCCAACCGTCCCAACATTTGAACCCTTGTTCCTTTTGCTTCCAGAATTTCAGGGAGCTGATTAAATTTTGTCGTCATCTCCGGGAATTCCTGTAGGGCCTGGCTTATGGGGTGCAGACCGATGCCCCCGGCGGTCGCCGCCAGATTAACCCGCACCCAGTCCCGCCCGGCATTCAACTGGTCCAAACGGCTGTTGGTTTCTGTTGTCAGCCAGATATAGCCCATGGCACTGTCCATATTTTCCATGACCCTGTTCATTCCCTGTTGATAGGCCGATGATCCGGTATCAAGGGCCTGTTCGCGGGTAAAAAGACCAACGGCGGCCAGACTGTCCAGCAGGGGGCCGCC
>JAADFR010000044.1:29300-29617 GCA_013152755.1 Alphaproteobacteria bacterium | reverse complement strand
TTGCCAATCCGGTAAAGGTCAACGCTTTCCCTGTAGGTATGCGGCGTTTCCATCTCAATGGCCATGGCCTCATGGGTCAGACGGCGCAACTGTCGAACGCGCTCTGGTCTGTTCGTGGTTCCGGCCTGAACGCCATGTTGAACAATCTGTTGAAGGTTTCGTAACAGCTCATCCGGAATTTGGCGGTCCGGGTCGAAAGCGACTTTCAGAGACCTTCGGTTCAGGATATGGGGGAACAGCGGGTCTTTTTTAACGCTATGGTCGCGGGTAAAGGAAATTTCGGCCACCGGGCGTTTATCCAGCTGACGGTTATCAAA
>JAADFR010000044.1:0-29262 GCA_013152755.1 Alphaproteobacteria bacterium | reverse complement strand
GCCGCCATGCGCAACAGTTCCAGAAAACAGCCAAGACCGATTGTAATCTGCCGATTAAAAGGGTCCGTATGGTGGAGCATCCGGTCTGTATCCACATAAAGTATGATCTTGTCCTGTTGCGCAAGATCCACCAGCCAGGGCTGTCTGTTGTGGGGATTCGGTGCAAGGATGGCATAGGATAATGCCCGCCGCCTTGGCTCCGTATAATCTCCGGCTTGTTGCCATGGGGCCAATGCTTTGGTTGGTTTGCGGGTGCCAAGAAAGGCTGCTGTTGCCCCGAAAATTACCCCGCCGCCAATAATTGTCATGGCCTTGCGTCGTCCCATAGACATTATGATTTCCTTTTATAATTTAATACGATTTCGTACTATATAGTTCGAAATCGTATTATGTCAATAAGGGAACATAATAAATTCCAGTCAAATATCTTGACTGATACTATTTTCTGATCGAATATCATCGGGTTGGTGATAACGGCTAAGGGACAGTAGATGACGGCGCCATTGGTGATTGATTATTATACGGATGTCTTATGCGTTTGGGCATGGATTGCCCAGCGGCGCATAGAGGAGCTTCAGGATGAATGGGGCGACAAGGTTGATTTACGCTGTCATTATCTGGATGTCTTCGGGGATACAGCCTCGAAAATGGCCGAGCAATGGCAAAGCCGCGGCGGGTATGAGGGCTTTGGCCAGCATGTGGTGGACTCCGCCAAGCCTTTTGATAATGCGCCGGTCAATGCGGGCATCTGGCGGGATGTGCGGCCCTTGACCTCCGGCAATGCTCATCTTGTTTTAAAGGCTGCGCAACTGGCCGCATCACCGGCGGTGTCTACTGATCTGGCTCTAGTGCTGCGGCGCAGTTTCTTCGTGGATGCGATGGATATTGGACGGATAGATGTTCTGCTGTCTCTGGCGGCACAGAGCGGGCTGGATGTGGAAAAGATGCAGCTTTATCTGGAGGATGGTCAGGCTATGGCCGCCCTGCAACGGGATTATCATATGGCGCAGAAGATGACCCTTAAGGGCAGCCCGTCATGGGTCATGAACGGGGGCCGACAGGTTTTGTTCGGCAATGTGGGCTACCGTATTTTATCGGCCAATGTGAAGGAAATACTGGCCCATCCCACCAATGATATGAGCTGGTGCTAATTAAACACGGCTTTTTGATCTTTTTCGGCATTTTTTTTACCCTTACCTCTTGACTCTTTCCCTCTGAGGACTATCTCTTGAGGTAGTTGTTAGCACTCTCCCCATGTGAGTGCTAACCGGGAAATTATTAACACAACAAAAGAGGTCTATAAAATGGGTTTTCGTCCTTTACACGATCGTGTCCTGGTACGCCGCATTGATGCAGAGCAAAAAACGGCTGGCGGCATCATCATTCCTGACAGTGCGCAGGAGAAACCAAGCCAGGGTGAAATTATCTCCGTGGGTAGCGGTGCCAAAGCCGAAGACGGCACAGTAACTGTGCTGGATGTGAAAGCTGGTGACACCATATTGTTTGGCAAATGGTCCGGTACGGAAATCAAGATCGACGGTGAAGACCTGTTGATCATGAAAGAATCCGACATCATGGGCATCATTGAATAACCCCCTCCATAAGACATAGCTTTTAAAAAAGGAAATTTATAATGGCTGCAAAAGAAGTTAAATTCAGCTCTGACGCACGCGCCCGTATCATGAACGGCGTAGACATTCTGGCCAATGCGGTGAAAGTAACATTGGGTCCAAAGGGCCGTAATGTTCTGCTGGACAAATCATTCGGCGCCCCGCGCATTACAAAAGACGGTGTATCCGTTGCCAAGGAAATCGAACTTGCGGACAAGTTTGAAAATATGGGCGCACAGATGGTTCGTGAGGTTGCCTCCCGCACCAATGATGTGGCCGGTGACGGAACCACGACCGCAACCGTATTGGCTCAGGCCATTGTACGCGAAGGCTTCAAGGCCGTGGCCGCTGGCATGAACCCCATGGACCTGCGCCGTGGTGTTGATCTGGCCGTAGCCAAAGTTGTTGCGGACCTGAAAAGCCGCACGAAAACCATTTCTTCCAGCGAAGAAGTAGCACAGGTTGGCGCCATTTCTGCTAATGGTGAAACTGAAATCGGCCAGATGATTGCCGATGCCATGGACAAGGTTGGCAAAGAAGGTGTGATCACCGTCGAAGAAGCCAAAGGCCTTGAGTCCGAATTGGAAGTGGTCGAAGGCATGCAGTTTGACCGGGGTTATCTGTCACCTTATTTCGTGACCAATGCGGAAAAAATGTCCGTTGATATGGAAAATCCCTATATCCTGCTGCACGAATCAAAATTAACCAGCCTGCAACCTATGCTGCCGCTTCTGGAAGCTGCGGCCCAATCCAGCCGTCCTCTGCTGATCATTGCCGAAGACGTGGAAGGTGAGGCTCTGGCAACGCTTGTGGTTAACAAGCTGCGCGGTGGCCTGAAGATTGCCGCTGTGAAAGCACCGGGTTTCGGTGATCGCCGGAAAGCCATGCTGGAAGATATTGCGATCCTGACCGGTGGTCAGGTTGTATCCGAAGATCTGGGTATCAAGCTGGAAACAGTCACTCTGGATATGCTCGGCACAGCTAAACATGTGACCATCACCAAGGATGACACCACCATTATTGACGGTGCCGGTGAGCGTGATGCCATTGAGGCACGTTGCGGCCAAATCCGCAATTCCGTTGAAAATACATCTTCCGATTATGACAAGGAAAAACTGCAGGAACGTCTGGCCAAGCTGGCGGGCGGTGTTGCCGTGATCAAGGTCGGCGGTGTTACCGAAACCGAAGTGAAAGAACGCAAAGACCGGGTTGATGATGCGCTTCATTCAACACGGGCTGCGGTTGAGGAAGGCATTGTGCCGGGCGGTGGTTCTGCTCTGTTGTACGCCATCCGGGTTCTTGAAGGCCTTGAAGGCGTTAACAGTGACCAAAATGTGGGCGTTAACATCGTACGCAAGGCTCTGGAAACACCTTTGCGCCAGATCGTTGAAAATGCTGGTGAAGACGGTGCGGTTGTGGCCGGGAAGCTGAAAGAAAACGAAGATTATAACTTTGGTTTTGATGCACAGAAAGAGGAATATACCGACCTTATCGCAGCCGGGATCATTGACCCGACCAAGGTTGTGCGTACTGCGTTGCAGGATGCGGCTTCCGTTGCTGGTCTTCTGATTACCACAGAGGCCATGGTTGCTGATATACCCGAAGATAAGTCTGCTATGCCAGCGATGCCTGACATGGGCGGCATGGGCGGTATGGGCGGCGGCATGGGTTTCTAAACCCGACGTCCCAAACGTCAGAAATTTAAATCAGAGCCGGAGATTTTTTCTCCGGCTCTTTTTTTATGGTTCCTGCGCGTTATATTCGTCATCCTCGACTTGATCGGGGATCCAGAGAATGGCCAGTTAATTAATTTATAAGCTTACGATTAATAGAATAGGCCCAGAGACATTCTGGATTCCTGCCTACGCAGGAATGACAATATAAATTATTTCCTGAAACTATAATTCTTGTTTCAGGAAATCCAGCCGCTTTTTTTGGCTTTGTTGGATAACCAGACAAGGGCAAAGGCAATGAGGATTACCATGATCGGCATGACGGTGCTGCCCGGCCCGTAAACTTCATAGGATTTGATGATAAAGAAGGAATGATACATCTGAACCAAAACCCCGATCAGGGAGATGACAAACAATGGCATGGCACAGGCCTTGCGCATCAACAGGCCAATGGACCCGAACGTGCCGCCAAAAACGCCGGAGCCAAAGGCGATCAACACCCACAAGGGGGTGGCCGTGTGCATATCCTGTTCCGCTTGCGATAATTGGGCGATTTCTTCCGGTGTCATCATGGCCTGCATGGCAAAGGCCATCACCCCCAGAAGATTCCAGATAAGGGCCAAGCCGGCCACAATCATCAGCCATTTGGGTGGATTAACTGTATTCCCCTCAGACATTTTTTGCTCCTGATTATTATTATCCCCAAGTGCAGTATATAATCATTCCTTTTCCCGGGAAACATTTTTCTGTTATACAGGAGGGGACTTGTATTTTAAGCATAGGACAAGGCCTTGGCGGAACAGGAAAATTTATTTAATATTCGGGACTGGGTGCCGTATCAGCTATGGCGGTTATCTCAGGAAGCGGGCTATATCCTCGAAGATAATTATTCTTTGAAATATAATATTAACGGCGAAAGCTGGCGCTTTATGGCTATGCTGGCCAGTTCCGCGCCCATATCGGCTAAGGCCCTTGGTGCCCACCTGGATATGGATCAGGTACAGGTGACCCGTGCCTTGAACAAGCTGCTTGATAATGGTTATATCAGCCGTCGCACAGACCCCAATGACCGCCGTAAGGTGATCCTTAATTTAAGTGAAAAGGGGGCCGGGGTTTATGGGGCCATTGTGGATATGGCCATGAATCTTGAGCATAAATTACTGGCGGAAATGACGGAGAAGGAAAGGGGAGATTTCAAGGGCATTTTAAAAAGACTATTGGGAAATGTAGAAAAAATACGCAATTCGTGACTTTTTTGACATGAATTAAGTGAAACGGACGTAATATTGTAAATGAGACAAGTGAGTAAGGGTTGTAATGAAAACGATCTATGAATGGGTTTGGCTTAATGAGGGGGGTACGGAATTTCTATATATAAAATTTAACGGGACAGAGACGCTGGAAGATTGCCTTGACTGTTTTGCCGAGGCTTTGGCGGATTATGAGGGAAGCCATTTGAAAGTGCTTGTTGATTTGCGCCTGAGTGAGAATACATTGGGCTATAACGAGGATATGGCGGCCCTGTATAACAGCTTTATGGCCGCAGGTATTAAAACCGGGGTGGCGGCTCTTATTGTCGCCAATAAATTCTATGAGCTTAAAGAAAAAATCGTTAATGAATATGCCAATGTTAACAAGCAACCATTTTTGATTAAATCATTCGGGAATTTTGATGCGGCCCAAGCGTGGCTGGAGACGTATAAATTATAATATTTTAGAGGGGTACATATTTATGAAGTTATATCTTTTTATTTTTAGCCTGATGGCCTTTATTGGTTTAGCCATTGTTGCCCGGGCAGATGACAATTCTTTTCACCCGGGACCGGTTTTTAAGAATTTTGGTAAAATCGCTACTATAGATTCTGATATGCCCCTGTCTAAAGATACTAAATTCAAGGTGGTTTTTGATGTGAGCAAGCCGGGCAAAACCGGGCAAATGAATAGAAGCCTTGTGACGGCCGCCCGCTTTGTGAATATGCATGTCGAGGCCGGTGTCGCGCAGGAAAATATCAAAATTGCCATTGTGGTTCATGGCGGCGCATCCGTGGATGTGACGCGAAATGACCTATATGGCAAGAAACGTCAGGGTGCCGTTAATACCAATATTAGCGCCATTAAAGAGCTTACAGAAAAGGGTGTTCAGATATATCTTTGCGGTCAGTCAGCGACCTATCACGGCATTAAAAAGACAGACCTTTTGCCCAACGTCAAAATGGCACTCTCCGCCATGACCGCCCATGCCCTGTTGCAACAGCAGGGATATACCTTGAATCCGTTTTAGGGCGTTCTAATCCTTCAACACCTCGGCAATTTGCTCAACCATCCAGTCGATATGTTCTTTTTCGATCACCAGTGGCGGGGCGAGGCGGATCACGTGGTCGTGGGTTTCCTTGCACAGAAGCCCCTTGGTCATCAGGGCCTCGCAATAGGAGCGCGCACCGCCAAGGTCTTTGTTTAATTCGATACCGATAAACAGCCCCCGGCCCCGGATGTCAGTGATTTTATTGGTCGGGATGGCCTGTAGCTTGCGCATCAGATAGTCGCCCAGAATATGTGAGCGTTCGGCCAGCTTCTCATCCTCTATCACCTTCAGGGCGGCAAGGCCAATGGCGGCGCCCATGGGATTGCCGCCAAAGGTGCTGCCGTGAATGCCGGGGGTGAAGACGGCCATGATTTCATCGGAGGCCAGAATGGCAGACACCGGATAGACTCCGCCGCTGAGGGCTTTGCCGACGATCAGGACATCCGGCGCTGCATTTTCCTCATGCTGAAAACAGAACAGCTTGCCTGTGCGGCCAAGGCCGGTCTGAATTTCATCCAGCACAAACAGCACGTTATTTTGTTTGCAGATTTTCCGGGCTTTGGTCAGGAAACCCTCATCCGGGATGATAATACCGGCCTCGCCCTGTACCGGTTCCATAATCAGGGCCACCGTGTTTGGCGTGATGGCCTGTTCCAACGCATCAAGGTCGTTATAGTCGATCAGGATAAAGCCGGGAGTGAAGGGGCCGAAGTTTTTGCGGTAATCCGGTTCTGACGACATGCTGACCGTGGCAATGGTCCGGCCATGAAAATTATCTTTAACCACAATAATCTCGGCCTTGTTATCTTCAACGCCTTTGACCTCATAGCCCCATTTGCGCACCGCCTTGATGGCGGTTTCAACGGCCTCGGCCCCGGTGTTCATGGGCAAAGCCTTGTCCATGCGGGCCATCTGACACAGTTTCTCAAGGAACGGCCCCATCTGATCATTGTGAAAGGCACGTGAGGTCAGGGTGATCTTTTTGGCCTGTTCCGTCATGGCGTCAATGATTTTCGGGTGGCAATGGCCCTGATTGACGGCGGAATAGGCGCTGAGGCAATCCAGATATTTATTGCCGTCCGTATCCCACACCCAAATGCCTTCGCCCCGTTCCAGCACCAGCGGTAGCGGGTTATAGTTATGGGCGCTGCGGCGGTCGGTCTGATCTATAATGTCTTGTTGGTGGGTCATAGGTTTATTTTTTTCGGTTATGGTGATGGGGCGGGAAAATCTGACGGCCAAACAGGCTGACGGTCAGTTCTATGGCAAGCTCTGCGGTGCTGTTTTTAAAATCCAGCGCCGGGTTGATTTCCATAAGGTCGAGGGAGATCATGCGGCCTGAATCATGGATCATTTCCATGCATAGCTGGGCCTCACGGTACGTCAAGCCACCGGGGATGGTGGTGCCGACACCGGGGGCAATGGTCGGGTCCAGGCTGTCCACATCAAAGCTCACATGGATATGGGCGTCCTTGGCCGCCACATCGTCCAGGATCTGTTGCATGGCCTCACGCATGCCGATCTCGTCAATACAGCGCATGTCATAGGTGACAACGCCTGCATTGGTGACCAGCTGTTTTTCGGCCATATCAACGGAACGGATACCCACCTGATAGATATTAGCGGCATCCACCATGGGGATGGCATGACCGATGGCCAGCAGTTCTTTGGGGCCGTATCCGGCGGCGACCGCCACCGGCATGCCGTGAATATTGCCGGACGGGCTGGTGTCGCAGGTGTTAAAATCGGAATGGGCATCAATCCAGATAATGCAGAGATTTTTCTTTCGCTCGGCACAGTAGCGGGCAACGGCGGCAATGGAGCCGATGGACATGGCATGATCGCCGCCCAGCATGACGGGCAGGCGGCCCTCGTTCATTTCTTCAAATACCGCATCCTGAATATTCTTGCACCAGATAACATTTTCCCTGAGGTGGCGATAACCATTTTTCGCCGGCTGCCCCGGGTTTTTCGGGCCGAACAGATTGCCCGTGTCCGTCACGTCAAACCCGAGTTTTGTCAGCTCGCGCTCAATGCCCGCCACCCGCAGGGCTTCCGGCCCCATGGTCGCCCCCCGGTCTCCGGCACCTATATCGCTGGGCACGCCGATCAGTGAAATTTTCTGACTCATGTAATAAAAAACCTTTTTTGACCATGATTCTGTATATTTCGAATAGTTTTGCACGGAAAAGAGAAAATGAAATTTCTATTTCAAAAGAATGACCGAATATTATGCGGAGAACTTGATTATTGTGATATATAGTTTTAAATTATTGAAAAGTAATGTGTTAGGTATATGTGAAAGCTACGGAGAATCACATAATGACTAAAAAACGATCTATAGACCGCATTGATCTGAAGATTCTTTCGATCCTGCAAAATAATGCCCGTATCACCAACCATGATTTATCCAGCGAGGTTAACCTGTCGCCCAGTTCATGTCTGCAACGTGTCAGGCGGTTGGAGGATGAGGGTTATCTCGAATCCTATATGGCGGTGATTAACCTGAACAAGATTTGCCGGACGGTGACGGTTTTGTTGACGGTAAGCCTCCATGACCATACCAATACTAATTTCAAGACCTTTGAAAAGGTGATCAATGATTTCCCCGAAATTGTTGAGTGTTATACGGTCAGTGGAAATTTCGATTATTTCCTGCGTATTGTCTGCCCGGATATGGACCGCTATCTGGAACTGAATGACAAGTTAATTGACTGTATGGAGGGGGTTGCCAATATCAGCAGCCATGTGGCCCTTGCTACCACCAAGGGCTTTAAGGGCTACGCATTGGATCAATTGGTTGATTAACGGGTTGTTTGTTTAGCTTTGTCTTTGCTATCGGCGACCATGACACTGCCATCCACCAGATCATGCATGAAAGCAATCAATCCTGACATACCGCTTTCCGCAATGCGGGAGGCAAAGTCGTCCCGTTGGGTGCGCGCCATGCTGATGCCTTCAATCTTCACATCAATGATTTTATAATGACGGTCTTCCGGGGCTTCGGCGGTTATTTTTTGGGGGCGAACGCGCCAGTCCACATCAAATGTCTTGTCCTCACCATCGGTAATAATAGTGCGCACATACATATCCCGTTTGCCATTGGGCAGAACTTTGGTTACGTCGACCTTTTTGGTGTCGAGCTTTGTCAGGCGACTGGTATAGACCCGCACCAGATATTCCGGAAATAGTTTATAATAGGTTTTCAGGTCATCTTTTGATGCCTGCTTGCGGTGACGGCCCAAAGAAATTTTGCTGATATATTTTACGTCAAAGCCTTCCTCCAGAATTTCGCGGAAACGGGCCTCCAGATCGACCAGACTGGCGCTCTTTTGGCTGAGGCTGACCAGTGCCTTGTCGGCCAGATGTTGAATGAAATCAGCGGCTTCTGCCTGTATGGCGGGGTCCTCGTTTAGCTTGGCTTTTTTATCAGCGGCAAAAATATTTTGGCTCCACAAAAGGGCGAACAGGATAACGAGCGTTGAAAATGTCGCCATAAACATCCGTTTTCTTGTCTTGGTTGACTTTGCGGGGACCGCCAGAGCGATCGTTTGTGTCGTCGAATTTTTATGCATGTTTATTACCATTCATTGTGGGCGCTTGTTTATACCATACTCTATTATTTATAACCTTTCGGTTAAAATTCAAGACATCAGCCCCGAAAGACAAAAAACACCGGCGCCTTGCGACACCGGTGTTTTCTTCAAAATTCTAAAAGAATCTATTTCAGTGTTTTAAGATAGGCAATGACATTAGCTCTTTGTTTGTCTTTTTTAAGGCCGGCATAAGTCATTTTTGTTTTCTTAACCATGGCACGGGGTTTTTTCAACCAGGTATCCAGCGTGGCTTCATCCCACGTTAGGCCGGAGGCAAGCAAGGCTTTGGAATATTTATAGCCTTCCATATGACCGGCTTTGGCTCCGACAATACCAAAAAGATTAGGCCCGACCAATTTTTTACCGCCTTCATCCACGGTATGACATGCCTTACATTTCTTGAAAACTTTTTTGCCCTTTACCGCATCGCCATCGGCAAATGAGGTGCTGGACAGAGACACAGCTGCCATTACGGCTACTGACAACATTAAAAAAATACGTTTCATGTTTAATCCTTTTATCAAATGTAAAAATTCTGAATACCCGATAACTTGTAACAAATCACAGGTAGAATTCAAGTATTTTTGATCTAGTAGTTTACTATTGTGTAAAAATGGCAAAATTATGCCTGCTTTAAGCGTTTTCGGCGGCCTCAATCTCCCTGTTTGATTTGATTTCGCCGCTCTTGATTTTATCCATGAATGAGATCAGGCATTGGCGGACAACAGGGGCCAGAACAAATACCCCGATCAGATTGGGAATTGCCATTGAAAAATTGGCTGCATCGGAGAAATTCACCACCTCGGTCAGGGACATGGTGGCCCCGATAACGGTGACACTACAGAATAATAGCTTGTAGATCGTTTCCACTTTCTTGCTTTTACCAAACAGGAAGGTCCAGGATTTTATCCCGTAATAGGACCAGGTGATCATAGTGGAAAAAGCAAACAGCAACACCGCGATGGCCAGGACAATCGGGAACCAGCTATAGGCGGATGAGAAGGCCTCAGAGGTCAGCTTGACCCCGCTCAGGCCGTTACCATGTTCGTAAACACCAGTGATGACAATCACAAGGGCGGTCATGGTACAGACAATCACCGTATCAATGAATGGCTCCAGCAGGGATACCAGACCCTCGGTGGCCGGCTCATTGGTTTTAACCGCCGCATGGGCGATAGGGGCGGAACCAATCCCGGCTTCGTTGGAAAAGGTTGCCCGGCGCATGCCCTGTATCATAACCCCGATCAGGCCGCCGTATCCGGCCTCCGGTGTGAAGGCCCCGTTGATAATGGCCATAAAGGCTTCCGGAATCTGTTCATAGCGGCCCAGCAGGATGCTGAGGGCGGCAATCAGATAGAAGACGCACATGATTGGCACCAGTTTGGAGGTCACTTTGGCAATAGACCGGATACCGCCAATAATGACCAGACCCACAAGAATGGCCATCCCAAGGCCAAAGACCCAGCGATAGTCAAAGAAGAAATTTGTATGGCCCGCTGTGACAATCTGGAATTGTTCTACGGTTTGACTGATCTGGAAAATATTACCACCGCCAAATGAGGCAAAGACGGTAAAAATGGAAAAAGATATCGCCAGCGCCATGCCAAGGCGCGGCCAGCCTTTTTCGGCAAACCCCTGTTTCAGGTAATACATGGGCCCGCCGGATACGGAGCCATCTTCATGGACCACCCGGTATTTAACCCCAAGAGTACATTCGGCAAATTTCGCCGACATACCAAACAGCCCGACAATGATCATCCAGACGGTGGCGCCCGGTCCGCCAAGGCTGATGGCCACGGCGACACCGCCAATATTGCCCAGGCCGACGGTCCCGGACAGGGCGGCAGACAGCGCCTGAAAATGGGTAACCTCGCCCGCACTATCCTTGTTGGAATAATCACCTCGAACGATTTTCAGGGCTGTTTTAAAGCCCCGGATATTGATAAATTTAAAATAGAGGGTGCAGAAAATACTGCCTGCGGCCAACCATACGACAATTAACGGCAAATCCTGTCCATTGATTTCAATGGGAAAGAAGACATATTTTGCATATAAGCTAGTGAAAGGCTGGATAAAATTATTGAGGGCTTCATCAAAATTTCCGGCCTCAAAGGCCTGTGCGGAGGTGGGTATGAGCAAGGGCAGAAAAGCGATGCTCAGGATGATTTTCTTTAGTCTGGCAGTCATAAATATCCCCTGAATATTACGGAAAATGCGAAAATACGGTTATTTTTTTAATTATGTCGCTTCTTATAGCGTAAATTAACGACAGTTTAACCTCTTTTATGAAAAATAGAGCATTGAGATAAGCATATTCACGACGCCTTACATATTTCGGGCGAAGGGATAGCTATAATTATTCTGTTAAAATAAAAGGCAATGGATTCAATGACTGACAATTTAACAAGCACCGACATTCAAAATTTACTGAGTGACCCGACGGCGGATAACCGGGCGGAAGCAGCAAAAAAAGTCAGTAGCCAGTTCAACAGCGGTGAACTGAGCGACAGTGAACGCAAAATTGCCGAGGATATTTTCAAGATAATGGTGCGTGACGCCGAGGAGCGTGTCCGCGCCGCTCTGTCCGACAGCCTGAAAGACAACCCTGATGTTCCCCATGATGTGGCGGTTTCACTGGCCAATGATGTGGTCGGGGTTGCGGCTCCCATGCTGGAGTTCTCGGACGTTTTGACTGATGAGGACCTGAAGGAAATTATCAAAAGCCAGGATGCAGAAGGCCAGATAGCTATTGCCCGGCGGGAACATATCTCTGCCGATGTGAGCGATGCCATCGTTGAAAATAGCGAAAGCGAAGATGTGATAGCAACGCTGGTTTCCAACGAAGGGGCCGAGTTGCAGGAAGCAACCATGGACAAGGTGATGGATAAATACGGCGAAGTGGAAGCCGTCAGTGATTCATTGGCCAATCGGGGGCAATTGCCCATTGGTGTGGCCGAACGTCTGGTGTCCCTCGTATCCGAAAAAGTGCGGGATCATTTGGTCACTCACCATGAAATGACGCCGGATATGGTTATGGACCTGTTCCTGAGCGCGCGTGAGCGGGCCACGGTCAGCCTGCTGAGTGATGGTGCGGATGTGATGGATGTACGCAGATTGGTGGAGCAATTACATGAACATGGGCGCTTGACCGAAACCTTGATGTTCCGGGCGATTTGTATGGGTGATGTGGTATTCTTTGAGGCCGCTGTGGCCAAATTATGCAATATCCCGGTCAGTAATGCCTATAAACTGATCCATGACCGGGGCAGCCTAGGTCTGGCCGCTATTTACCGGCAATGTAAATTATCACCGGAAATGTTGCCTATTGTACAGGCCGCTCTTGATGTGGCGCGGGATATGGAAACCAGTGCCGGTGATGACCGTCATCGGTTTCAGCAGAGAATGCTGGAGCGGATGCTGACCAATTGCGAGGATGATTTTGATCCGGATAATCTGGATTATTTTATCACCAAGCTGGGGTCAAGCAAGGCCAAGGAACAGGCGGCTTAAGTTGTAAACCTGTTTGTGGCCTGTGCCAGCGCCAGATAAACTTTCCCGGTTTCCGACGAGATCAGCGCCACGCTGAAGGTGCTGGAGCTGTCGGAGATCATTGACTGAGACATCAGATCTTCGAATATCTGGATATATTCGAGCGCATATTTCCGAAATTCAGAATCATTTTTATATTTTTCCCGGATGACTTCAGTGTGTTTTTTGTCGGTTATCTTTTTCAGGCGCCGCATGAAGGCATTTTTGTCGCCGTCAACATAGGCCTGCCAGATTTTGTCCGGCACATCATCCTCAAAATAACGGTTGATATCAATGGACAGGGATTGAAGCTGCTCAATGATCTTAGTGGCCAGATTCGAGAATTGGCTACCATGTCGGTTCCGGCTTTTCTGTTCAATGGTTTTGGCATCGGCCAGAATACTTTTGTTGGATAATTGCAGGGCGTTGATAAGCTGCTGGAATTTTTCTGTATGCTGATCAATAACCCGGTTGGTTTCATCGGCGGCCTCAACCGCGCTGGCTGACGCCAGATAAATACTTTCCGAGGCATGTTGCATCTGGTCGGCTACCTTCGTTACATTTTCCTCAGCAACATCAGCAGCCTGTGTATTTTCCTGTTTGATCTCGGCCAGTTTACTTGCGAGGCCATCCAATCGGGACAGGGTGTCTGCACATTGGTTTTCAACCAGTGATGCCGTCCTGATCCAGTTTTCTGACAGGGCGGCGGCCTGGGCATCGGTGGCAGTGAAATGCGTGCTGACAGTTTCGCCCATGTCCTGAATATTACGGATGTTTTTTTCTGTGCGCGCGCGAATATCATCAATATGGCCGGATAATTGCCCGGTCTGTTCAACGATATTGCTGATGACCTGCTGGCTGTGATCGCCAAGGTCGCCGGATTGTTCTTTCAGGTTAAGCAAGGCTCCTTCCAAATGTTCGGTCACATCAGTCAGGCTTTTGACGAGGTCATCATGCTGGGTCTTGAGTTGAATTTCCGACTGGTCAACCTGATCCCGGAATTTTTCGGTCAATTGTTCAAAGGTATCACAATGAGTGGTCATCTGGCGGGTGTTTTTGTCCATATTGTCCGTGGTCATCCTGACGGCTCCGTCAACCCGCATGGCCTGTTCTTCAAAAGAGGTAACCGTTTCCGCCAGATTTTCCTGAATAATTCCGGTTTGTTTTTCGAGGGTTTCCTGCATGCGGTTGACCCGTGCGGCGATGGTATGATCCAGAATATCACTTTTAACATCAAGATTTTCAGTGGCCCGCCCCATATGCCCGATCAGGTTATCGGCCAGTGTCTGTGATGATTCGACAATGCCCGCTGCCTTGGCTTTGAAATTTTCGGTGGCTTCGTTCAGAATATCCTTGGCCTTCAGGGTTTGCGCCTGAGCTTCCTTAGCCGTGCTGGACAGGTCACTTTCCTGTTTGTGCAGACTTTCTGTAATACTCTGAGAATGGTCGGCTGTTTTTTGGCTTAAGTCAGCGATATTTGTGGACTGACGGGCCATTTTCTCACATATCTGATCCGTATGATCGGAAAGCCCGGTGATCGTTTCGCTCAGGCTGGTTTGTTTTTCTGAAATTTTTTGACTGATGTCGATGAGGCGGCTTTCCGAAACATTACAATTCTCGGATATTTCCTGTGATATATTGCCCAGTTCACCGGATATGATCTCAAGTTGTTCCCCGACCAGTTTGGACCTTTCCGCCAAGGCGTCATTTTGATGAGCAATTTCAGCCGTAATATCTTGTGAGTTTTTGCGGGTGATGTTGGTGATGGTTTCGCTGTCGAACTTTATCTGTTTGAACATATTTTCCAGTTCAGCCACATGAACCGTAACATCGGCAACAAGTTCGGCAAAGGCCTCCCTTTCGCCAGACAGCTTTTCCTGAAGGTTGGTGGCCTTGACTTCGGCATCGGTGGTCACTTCAAACAGGTTGCTGATCTGCTCCTGAAATCTTTTTTCCAGATTGTCTATGCGGGTGGTGGCCACATCACCGGCCCCTTCCACATGCTTGATCTGTTTATGTAATTCGGTGACGATGCTGCTTACGCGTCGTTGAACCGCGTCCAGCGGGGCAAACAGGTCGTTCATGCCCCGGGTGAGGGCGGTGCGGTGATCCCTCAGGGGGTCTGTGCGCAAATAAACCAGTGCAATTAACCAGACCAGAATTAGGGGCAGGGACGCCCCCGCCAACAGGCCCCCGGCTTCATATATGGGCATGCGGGCAAGCGTTTTTCCAGACTCCATGAACCACCAAATACATATGCCAAGCCAGATAACGCTTAACAGGCAAGAGGTTATCAACGGCCAGAACCGCCTGATCCAGGCCTGCCTGGAGGGCGGGTCCGCCAAATGGGCGCTATTTTGGTCTGTGACCAACGTGGGGATAGCATGGTCTGTGTTCGGGGTCTTCTGGTCAGTCATATGTAAATTGCTCTTCACTGGTTTCAGAGCATTCTATCAGGATCATTGGGGCGCAACAAGCGGCAAGGGCCGGCTAATATTTAAACGGCCATATTCACTTTTTATTTACTCCGGCGTTTTATGGTTAATATACAGACCAAATTACAGAGTGTAGAATAAAAGAGGCGCAGGGAAAAAATGAGTAATATTGATTTAAGCCGCGTTAGTATTCTGGTTGTGGAAGACAGCCAGTTCATACGATCGCTGATCGTGAACAGCCTTCGGGTGATGGGCGTTGGCTCTATCCAGTCCCTTGATGACGGCGCGCAGGCTATCGAATTTATCAAACTGGTTGACCGCGACCCTATGAAGGCGGGCATGATGGGCATTGATATGATCATATCCGACTGGGAAATGTCGCCGGTGGATGGTATGATGCTGCTACGCTGGATCAGGCGTCACAAGGACAGCCCCAATCGTTTTGTGCCTTTTTTGATGCTGACCGGCTATTCCGAACCCAAAAGAGTGCAGGAAGCCCGCACCATGGGCGTGAATGAATTTATGTCGAAGCCCTTTACGGTAAATGCGCTGGCCGATAAATTATTTTCTATCATTAACAAGCCTCGCCAATATGTGCATACGGGTACATATTTCGGCCCGGATCGGCGGCGTCAGGTAATCCCCATAGAGGGCAAGGACAGGCGGGTGCTGACCTATGACAGTCCCGAAGTGGAGGTTGTCAATGGCTAGAGTTAGTGTACGCTATTACCGTCACAAGAATAAACTGCGGGAAAAAACCCTTGGGTTGGCCCCCATGAATGATGACGATATTTCCTTTGACGAGGATCTGATCGCGCAAGCCATGGCCGCTTTGGATGAAATGGCCGAGGATTATCCCGACTGGGTATCAGGTCTGATTGAACAGCTGGCCGATGTGCATCGGCGCTGTGTGGATACGCCGGAACAGCGGTTTCAGCATTTTGAACAGCTCCACGCTATCGCCCATGACATGCGCGGGCAGGGCGGTACTTTTGGCTATCAGCTCATCTCTGACTTTGCCGATGGCTTGTATGAATTTACCCGTAAAAACACAGGTGAAACTGACAAAAATGTGGAGATCATCAAGGCCCATATTGATGCCATGCGTGTGGTCATTAAAAACCGAATCAGCGGTGGTGGCGGTGATGTGGGGAAAGAGTTGAAAGCAGGTCTGGAAGTTGCCATTGCCAAATACAGCCAGCAGGATTAATGTTTGCGGCTGAGTTCTTTCATGGCTTTTTCGAGGCCCCCTACGGTGAGGGGATACATGCGGTCATCCATAAGCTGACGCATCAGGGAGATAGAGTGGGTGTAATCCCAATGGGCCTCTTGCGTGGGATTTAACCAGACGGCACTTTGATAGATTTCCAGAAGCCTTTTCATCCAGACCTCGCCGCTTTCCTCGTTCCAATGTTCGACACTGCCGCCGGGATAGACGATTTCATAGGGGCTCATGGACGCATCGCCGACAAAAATTACCTTATAGTCATGGGGATATTTATGGAAAATATCATAGGTATTGAGCCGGTTCTGATGACGGCGGCTATTATCCTGCCATACCCCTTCATAGAGACAGTTATGGAAATAGAAATATTCCATATGCTTGAATTCGCTGCGGGCGGCGGAGAAAAGTTCCTCGCATAGCTTGATATGAGGGTCCATGGAGCCGCCAATATCAAAGAAGATCAGTACCTTGATGGCATTATGACGTTCCGGGACCATTTTAATGTCCAGATAGCCCTGTTTGGCGGTGGAGCGGATGGTATCGTCAAGGTCCAGTTCCTCGGCCGCCCCCTGACGGGCAAAATTACGCAGACGTTTCAAGGCGACCTTGATATTACGAGTGCCCAGCTCCACATTGTCATCCAGATTGCGGAACTCGCGTTTGTCCCAGACTTTGACCGCGCGTTTGTGACGGCTTTCGTTCTGACCGATGCGGATGCCTTCGGGGTTGTACCCAAAGGCGCCAAAGGGGGAGGTTCCGGCGGTGCCAATCCATTTGCTGCCGCCCTGATGGCGTTCATTCTGTTCCTCAAGGCGTTTTTTCAGGGTTTCCATGAGCTTGTCCCAATCGCCCATGGCTTCGACTTTGGCCATTTCTTCGGGGGTCAGGAATTTTTCCGCTAGCTTGCGCAGCCATTCCTCGGGAATTTCCGAGGTGAGGTCTTCGGCCTCCGGGGCTTCCAGTCCTTTGAAGCAATGACCAAAGACCTGATCGAACTTATCCAGATTGCTTTCATTCTTGACCAAAGTCGTCCGGCTCAGGAAATAGAAATCTTCAATGGAATAGTTGGCCAGCCCGGCCTGCATCCCCTCCATAAGGGTCAGATATTCCCGTAAAGAGACGGGAACACCATTGTCGCGCAGGGTCAGGAAGAAATTTGTGAACATGGGATTACCGGTTTTCGCGCCGGTTCATAAAGGCCAGCCGCTCCAGCATATGCACGTCCTGCTCATTTTTCAGAAGCGCACCATGCAGGGGCGGGATTAGTTTTTTTGCATCCCGGCTGCGCAGCACATCCACTGGCATATCTTCCACCATAAGAAGTTTCAGCCAGTCCAGCAGTTCCGATGTGGACGGTTTTTTCTTCAGCCCCGGCACGTCCCGCACGTCATAAAATAAACTCAGGGCCTCGCGCACCAGAATATTCTGAATATCCGGGAAATGAACATCTATGATCGCGGTCATGGTCTCTTTGTCGGGGAATTTGATATAATGGAAAAAACAGCGGCGCAGGAACGCGTCGGGCAGATCTTTCTCATTATTACTGGTGATGATCACCAGAGGGCGGTTCACGGCCCGGATGGTCTCACCGGTTTCATAAACATTGAACTCCATACGGTCCAGTTCCTGCAACAGGTCATTGGGGAATTCAATATCGGCCTTGTCAACCTCGTCAATCAGCAGGATGGGGCTTTCCTCTGCGGTGAAGGCCTCCCAAAGTTTACCTTTATTGATGTAATTGCGGATGTCGTGAACTTTCTCATCGCCCAACTGGCTGTCGCGCAGGCGGGATACGGCATCATATTCATAAAGCCCCTGTTGGGCCTTGGTGGTGGATTTAATGTGCCATTCCAGAAGGTTTTTACCCAGCGCCTTGGCGACCTCATGGGCGAGGACAGTCTTGCCAGTGCCCGGCTCGCCTTTAATGAGAAGCGGGCGTTCAAGAGTGATGGCGGCATTAACCGCGATCATCAGGTCCGGGGTTGCCACATATGTATCAGTACCAGTAAATTTCATAACCAAACATCCGTTTTATTTTGCTGTGTATAAGGTATATCCCAGCTTTCAAAAGGTCAAAGCTTAATTTGGGGAGACCTGTTCAGGGATCAAGGCCTATTTTTCTTTTAATTGTTCCGTAATCCAGGGCGTGAATTCTTCCTCGGCAAACAGGGGCATATAAACAGCCCAGTCCTGCGCAGGAGGTTTTTGGGATAATTTGTTTTTACTGAAGATTGGGGTCTTGCCCTCCAGACCAAAGGTCCACCATGGTTTCAGGTTATATTCAACCCACCAGCACGGGCATCCGGCGGCGGCGGCCTGGGCAACCGGGCTGGTGACAGGGCCGATAACCAGATCAAAATTTTTCATCAGGGCGGCGGTTCCCTCAAAATCATCTTTCAGATTAAGCTCTTTGAAATTATGAAGGGTGAGGCCATGAACATCAAAAAGCTCTTTGATCTCGTCGTCGCACTCCCCATATTGGATATTGATGAAATTGACATTTTTTGTCTTGAGGATAGAGGCCCATTCCAGAAGCTCGGCATAAAACATGGTCCGCTTGGCCTGTTTCAACCCACTGCGCCAGCATAGCCCGATATTATAATCATGGGGGAGTTCAGACAGTTTGTCTTTCCAATAGGCGACTTTTTCCGGGTGGGGGATTAAATAGCCGTCACTCATATCCGGAACATCCTCGAACTTCCGCCAGCGATAGCGCATGAGTTCCGTGTAAAGACACATATAATCAATATCTGCCGGATCAATGTCATCATAGAGCCGGACGTTATAGCCCGCATCATGCTGACCGCTGATATAGCCGCGAATGGTCGCCTCCGGAAAGCTGTTTTCAAACAGGGGGACCAGCCGTTTGTCGCAACCGATGATAACATGCTTGGCTTCTTTGATAACATCGGGATAAAGGCAAGAAAATAAAATTTCGTCACCGATCCCCTGTTCCGCGCCAATCAGAATGGTCTTGCCTGCAAGGCTCTGCCCTTGCCATTTTTCAATATCGTAGGGCATAAAGACCGACCCGGGGTCGGACGGATGATTGTGCCATTCAAGAGCCTTAAAGGCGCTGTCAAAGTCCCCGACCCGGAAACTGCTGTGAGCAAGGGCGATATAACTATAGTGGGCATTGGGGGCAAGTTCTACGGTCTTTTTGGCAAACTCAAAGGCTTTTTCATATTCTCCCATATTGGCATAGACCAGACACAGGTTGCTGGAGAACATGGGGATTGTCGGGTCGAGCCGATAGGCTTCCTCATAAAAAACCTGTGCCGCAGGGTAACCGTCGCGAAAAGAAACGCCCGCACCGATGGAATTCCATAGAATTGCATTTTCCGGAAAAATCGGAATAATATCCTGCAAGAGCTGAATGGATTCATCTAGCTGGCTATTCTCCCTGAGGGCCGTTGCCAGATTGTTATAGCCGATAGGTTCGCCTGAATTGAGCTGGACATAAAGGGTGAAAAATTTTACCGCCAGTTCGGGCATATCAAAGGAAAGGCACGCGCTACCCAGAGATTCACAGATGGCCGGATTGTCGGCACTTTGGTCCAGCGCATGTTCCAGCAGGCTGATAGCCTTGTTTTTCATGCCCAGTCCAAAAAGGCACCGGGCCATAAGAACCAATGTATTAGGGTGATAGCCCTTGAATTCCAGGGCTTTGGTGAAATAACGCAGGGCATCCTGAAGCTCGCCCGCCTCATAATGCTTGGTGCCGGCTAGGATGAGTTTTTCATATTGCCGGGCAGTTTTGGGGGTCGGAAGGTCGTTGTTTTTTTGTGCCATACAATAACTGCCTTTGACGGATAAATAGTTTTTTTATGAAAATATTGTAACTGGTTTCAAAATAATATTATAGTTAATTAACTTAGTTCATATTTTATTAACACAAAATTTGAGATAATGACCAAGTTTCAAGGATGAATTAGGGTCATCACTCGAATATAGGAAGCAAGAAAAATGGCGTTAAAAATATCGTTGAAACCGGGAGAGAAGATTGTCGTTAACGGGGCGGTCATTGTTAACGGAGATCGAAGGTCAACATTGATTTTGCAAAATCGGGCTTCTCTTCTGCGGGAAAAAGATATTCTGCTGGCGGAAGACGTGGATACGCCGATCAAACATATCTATTTTCCGATCATGCTTATGTATATGGATGAAAAAGGTTTCAACAAATATCATGAACAGTATGTATTGCGGATGACCGAACTGTTAAGTGTAATAGAAGACCCTGCGGCAAAAACGCTATGTGTTGCCATAAGCAAGGATGTTATGGACAGTGAATATTATAAAGCATTATTGAAATGTAAAAAAATGTTCGAATATGAAAGTACGAGGCTGAATTATGTCCCTGAAGGCGTATCAGACAACCCAGAAGGCTAATGAATCATCAAGTCAAACGGAATATCGGCTGTTTGCTGATGTGACGCGGGCCTTGATGGATGTAAAAGATTTACCGAAGCTTGATGTAAAATTACATGATGCCTTGCATTGGAACCGGCAATTATGGTCGACCTTGGCCACGGATTGCGCGGTTGAGGGCAATATGTTGCCCAAGCAATTGCGGGCGTCAATTATTTCCATATCTATCTGGGTGGGTCGCCATAGTTCGCAGGTGGCCCGGGGGGAAGAGGAGGTTCAGCCGCTCATAGATATTAACAAAAATATCATGGAAGGCCTGTCCGCTCAGGCCCAGAATAATGTGGCGGAAGCAAAAGATGCCAATGTGACAACAGGTAATAATTACTCTGTTTAAATATTAACTTTTCCCGGGAAATAGCGTGTTTTATGGTTAATTTTTCATTAACCATATTGTGTTATTACATGGTAACTTTATGATTCCGAAAGAGGAATCTCCCTTCTTATTAAAAAATTCCCTTGTTAACTATTCTTTAATAGATTACAACATATTCTTATCAGGTCAGTGAGATAGCCAGAATGGCATAATCTCGAAATATTGACGTGAGTGGGTTTCGGCCCTTGATGGAGCAAAATGCTCTTTGTTTAGTATTCTCAGAATGGAGATAAAAATATGGCTTTTTCAGTCAATACAAACGCAGGGGCTTTATTCGCTCTGCAATCCCTATCAAAAACCAATGCACAGCTTGACACGGTTCAGTCCCGGATTAATACCGGCCTGAAAGTGGCATCTGCAAAAGACAATGCGGCGATTTTTGCCATTGCCCAGGGGCAACGGGCGGATCTTGCCGGTTTGGATTCGGTTAAAGGCTCTCTTGATCGTGCATCAAGCTCTCTTAATGTGGCACTTGCTGCGACCGAAGCTGTTTCTGACCTTTTGATTGAATTGAAATCAAAAGCCGCTGCAGCCATCGACCCCGGCACAGATGCGGCGTCACGTACGGCACTGAATGACGAGTATCAAAGTTTGATAGCTCAGATTAATACTGTTGTGGGTAACGCTGAATTTAACGGTGTTAACGCTGTGAAAACCGGTGGTTCTTCCATTCAGGCCCTGATTGCGGTGCCAAATGGTGCTGATTCAGCGGCGGCTTCTGCTATTACCATTGCGGCGGTTGATATTTCAGCCACCAGTGTTGGTCTTGGTATTTCCGCAACCAGCGTTATTACGTCTGTGGCTACCGCGTCTACGGCACTTGCCCTGATCAGTACCGCTGAGGCAACGGTAACAACCTTCCTGTCCAAGCTTGGCGCGGGTGCGAAACGTGTTGATATTCAGCGCTCATTCACCGACAAGCTGTCCAATGCAATTGAAATTGGTATTGGTAATCTGGTTGATGCCGATCTGGCCCGTGAAAGTGCGAACTTGCAGTCATTGCAGGTGAGGCAACAGCTTGGCCTTCAGGCCCTGTCAATTGCCAACCAGGCACCTGGTTCAGTATTGTCATTGTTCAGATAATATTCTATTCTTTAATTTTGGTGGGGGTGAATACTCGCCCCCGCCAAAATACCTTATTATTTTAGAAATATTTTTTAAGCAATTTATTTTAGTATTGTGAGTTTTGTATATTTTAGCGTAAGATTTAGGAAGTTGGGTATATGTAGAGGATAAGATGGTAGATGGGATTAACATAGTCAGTCCGCGCGTACCAGGCACCAGTGAAAATAGTGGCACTGTGTCAAAGCCTTCTGTTGCCTCACCCGGTGATAAGCAGGTGACACAGCCCCCCCCTAAAGAAGCCCGCCCGGTTAAGAGCGAAGCATCAAATAACGTTTCTTCAGCGATTGCAAAATCAGCCGAGGCGCGTTTAAACGCGTTGAGTACAGGAAATGTAAAAGATTATCTGCAGGCGGCGGAGAAGATTATCAGTGCATCCCTGCCGAGCAAGCCGCCGGGAACAAAATTACGCATTAATCTGGACGATGGTTCCGGCAGATTTGTTTATCAGGGGATTGATGTCAAGACCGGTGATGTGGTAACCCAATTTCCCTCAGACGAAGTATTGAAATTTGTTGCTTTCAGCCGGGAACGTGAGGGCCTTGAAGGTATCGTGGTTGACGAAAAAGCCTGATCATCAGTTCTAAGAACGAAATTTATGCCTGTATCGTCTTGATGCAGGCTTTTTTTATCGGTAAAAGAAACCATGACAGATAATATCCTCTGCATATCGCAGGCGCGCATGACCTCAACCCGTCTGCCGGGGAAGATACTCAAAACCGTGTGCGGGCGCACGTTGCTGGATTACCATGTGAGCCGTCTGCAACAAAGCAAGCTGATTGATCAGTTGGTTGTCGCAACGACAGAAAACCTCACTGATGATCCGGTGGAATATTATTGCATGGCAAAGAAAATAGCCTGCACCCGTGGTAGTGAAGACGATGTATTAAGTCGTTATGCGTTGGCCGTGCAAGATTATCCGGCAGATATTATTGTACGGGTAACATCCGATTGCCCGTTAATTGACCCTGTTTTACTGGATCAGGTGATCCGCTATTATCTGGACCATCGGGACCGGTATGATTATGTCACCCTTGCCGATACGGATTATCCGCGCGGCCTTGATGTGGAGGTTTTTAGCCGGAATGCACTGGAAACGGCCCATGCCGAGGCTAAGGCTTCCCATGAACGTGAGCATGTAACGCCCTATATTTATGGGGAGGGAAGCTCTTTCCGTTGTGCCACTTTCCCCTCTCGTGAAACATCCGGTCATCACAGGTGGTGCGTGGATGAGCCAGCGGACTTTGACCTGATTTCAAAAATTCTGACATCTTTTGCCGGGCGGGATGATTTTTCATGGCAGGAATGTCTGGCATTGGTCGCGGAAAATCCGGACTGGTTCGCCTTAAATAGTGATGTGGAACAAAAGAGCTTGCCAGAGGGATAGTTTACACTTTCTTAACTATAAAAAGTCTAATCTCTGAAAGAAGTTAGTGAATTTACTTTTATTTCACACTATAGTATTTTTAAGAGATAACGGGAGCCGGTAAATGCCACAAAATGAAACGGAACAGGTCAAATTCTGGCGGGGGGATTTTGGGGACACCTATGTTGACCGTAACGCCGCTTCTCACGCAGAAATCAGCATGCGCCTGTCTCTATGGGCACGAATATTTGAGCTTATGGCGGCGGATATGCCAAAATCAGTTCTTGAGGTCGGCCCCAATATCGGGCTTAATCTGCGGGCCATGAAGATGCTCTGTGACGCGGAATATTTTGCCGTTGAGCCCAATGACAAAGCCCGCAAAATTCTGATTGAGGATGAAGTCTTGCCGGCGGCAAATTTGCAGAATGCTTTTGCCGGGGATTTTGTGGTGCCGGAAACGCCGGTTGATCTGGCATTTACATCCGGTGTGATGATCCATATCCACCATGATGATCTGTTGCAGGCCTGCAAAAATATATATGCGTCATCGAGCAAATATATAGTTTGTTATGAATATTTCTCTGATCAGCCAGAGACCATTCAATATCGCGGCCATGGGGACAAGCTGTTCAAACGGGATTACGGCTCTTTCTGGCTGGAGAATTTCCCGGATCTGCGGTGCCTTGGCTATCGTTTTGAGTGGCAGGCCATGACCGGTATGGATAACGCCACATGGTGGGTTTTTGAAAAAAGATAGGCAATAAATAATGAGCGATACAATAATCCGGTCCTTTGAATCCGACCTTGGCTTTCTGGATGATATGACCCTGATGATCACCGGGGGAACGGGGTCGTTCGGCAAGATGCTGACCCAGACCCTGCTGGATAACGCCAACCTGCGGCGGCTGATTATTTTCTCGCGCGATGAATTAAAACAATATGAGATGGAACAGTCCTTTTCCGCTCACCCCAAACTGGCCAGCCTGCGGTTTTTCATTGGCGATGTGCGGGACCGAAACCGGCTGGATATGGCGCTCAGGGGGGTGGATTATGTCATTCATGCGGCGGCCCTGAAACATGTGCCGATCGCGGAATATAATCCGTTTGAATGTATCAAGACCAATATTTTTGGGGCGCAAAATCTGGCGGAAGCGGCCATTGGCTGCGGGGTGAAAAAGATCATTGCCCTGTCCACGGACAAGGCGGCCAGCCCGCTTAATCTTTACGGCGCGTCCAAGCTGGCCTCGGACAAAATTTTCGTGGCGGCCAATAACCTTGGCGGCAATCAGGATTTTTCCTGTTCTGTGGTTCGTTACGGCAATGTGCTTGGCTCTCGCGGGTCGGTGGTGCCATTTTTTCAGAAACTGATTGCTGACGGGGCCGACCATCTGCCGGTGACCGATATGCGCATGACCCGTTTCTGGATCACTCTGCGTCAGGGGGTTGATTTCGTATTGAGCAATCTGGACATGATGCAGGGCGGCGAAATTTATATCCCGAAAATCCCCAGCATGAAGGTCTGTGACATGGCCCATAGTCTGGCCCCGGACCTTGAGATGCGCGAGGTCGGCATTCGCCCCGGTGAGAAACTGCACGAACAGATGATCACCCGCGATGATGGCCGTCAGACCCTTGAGCTTGCAGACCGCTATATCATCACACCCCAGTTCAGTTTCTGGTCCGATGATTATTATATGGATCAAGAGGCGCGCATGGCCCCTGATGATTTTGATTATTCCAGCGATACCAATAGCGAATGGCTGGATGATGCCCAGTTTCGCGAAATACTTAAAATGATATGACCTCCGGCGATCATAAATATCTGCCTTACGGGCGGCAATTTCTGGATGAAGATGATATTCAGGCCGTCTCAGACGTTTTGCGCGGAGACTGGCTGACCACAGGGCCCACGGTTGCCGCTTTCGAAGATAAATTCCGCACAGTGGCCGGGTCGAACCATGTGGTTTCCTGTTCCAGCGGTACAGCGGCCCTTCATATGGCCTATATGGCGTTGGGACTGTGCCCCGGTGACCGGGTGATCGTACCATCCATCAGCTTCATCGCCACCGCCAACGGGGCGCTTTATTGCGGCGCGGATGTGCTGTTCACCGATGTGGACCCGGACAGCGGTATGATGCGGGCGCAGGATGTTCTTGACTTGATTGATGGCCTCACCCCGGATGAGCTTGCTTCCGTGGTTGCTATAACCCCGGTTAATCTTGCTGGTGAGGTGGCAGAGATCGAAGCCATTAACAGCATTGCCCGCCAAAATGGCTGGAAGATGATTATCGACAGTTGCCATGCGGTAGGCAGTCGCTATGGGGACGGGCGCGGCGTTAGCCGAACAGCGGGGGATTGCCATTTTGCGGATATGGAGGTTTTCTCCTTTCACCCGGTCAAGACCATTGCCATGGGTGAGGGCGGGGCGGTGACCACCAATGATGCGGCCCTTTATGACAAGCTGTGCCTGCTCCGCAATCACGGTATGGAACGGAACCCGGATAAATGGACGGGCAGGGGCGCGGGCAAGGCGCAACCCTGGTATTATGAGATGCAACATCTGGGCTATAATTATCGCCAGAGCGACATCCATTCAGCCCTTGGTCTCAGCCAGTTGAAAAAACTGCCTGCTTTCATAGAGAAACGCCAAAAATTAGTTGCGAAATATGACGCGCTACTAACGGATATGTCGCCCCATATCAGGCCCATCACATCGGCCCCCGGTCATGGTGCGGTGCGGCATCTTTATGTGGTGCTTATTGATTTCGGGGCATTGGGCACCACGCGGGAAGATTTTGTTGCCGCCCTGTCGGCCCGTAATATCGGCACACAGGTGCATTATATTCCCATATATGCCCACCCTTATTACCGGGATAAATACGGCGAACTGTCCCGGCCCGGGGCGGAAGAATATTATGCGCGCACATTGTCTTTACCACTCCATGTTTCACTGACCGAAGATGACGTGACTTACGTAATAGAGCAGATCGCGGATGTATTATGACCCAGAAACCCCGCATAGCCGCCACGATTGAGGCCCGCATGACATCCAGCCGTCTGCCCGGCAAGGTGCTGATGCCTTGCCTTGGCAAGCCCATGTTGGACCATATGGTGGAACGGGTCCGGCGGGCGGCAGTTCTGGATGATATTATCATTGCCACCACGGTAAATGATACGGATGAGCCCATTTGCGCGGCGGCCCGGCGGCTTCAGGTAAAATATTACCGGGGCAGTGAGGATAATGTCATGTCGCGGGTGCTTGAGGCGGCGCAACATCATGACGTTGACATTATCGTGGAACTGACCGGGGATTGCCCGTTGCTGGACCCGGCCCTGATTGATCTGGCGGTCAGTGAATATTTATCCAGCGGCGTGGATTATCTATGCAATCTGAAAGATGAGGATTATGCGGCGGGTCAGAGCCATCCGCTGGGTTTCGCGGTTCAGGTATTCAGCACCGATGTTCTGGCCGATGCCTATGCCCGCACCGACGACCCGCTGGATTATGAGCATGTGAGCCGCCCATTATACCGTAATCCTGATCGCTATTCAGTAAAATATCTGCCCACTCCGGAGACTCAGCGCGGCCCCAATATGTCCGTTACCCTTGATACGTCGCAGGATTATCAGGTGATCTGCGCGGTGATGGCGGCCTTAAGCCCCGAAAAGCCGGATTTCTCCATAGAGGATGTGGTGGCTTACCTGAAAGGTCACCCGGAAATATGCCGGATCAATCAGGATATTGGCCGGGTCAAGGTATAGGTGATAGATGGCAATCCCATGTTTTTCCACATTGATTATCGGTTGCGGGGCCATTGCCGGGGGCTATGACGCGGCTGATGTGACGGGGCCGAATATTCTGGCCCATGCCAAGGCATTTAACACTCATGACGGTTTTGATCTTGTGGCCTGTGCGGACCGGGATCCGGGCATAGCCAGAGATTTTGCCGACCTGTGGCAGGTGGACCGGGCCTATGATGACCTTGAGGATGCCCTGAATGACCGTGAGTATGATATAATCTCCGTCTGTACGTCCACACCGAGCCATGAGCCCATCCTGCGCCGCCTTCAAGGCACATCGGCAAAGCTGATCCTCTGTGAAAAGCCGATCACGGATAATATCGTTACGGCCCGTGAGATGGCCGATTTATATGGCGGCAGGATGGCGGTAAATTACCTGCGCCGTTTCGATCCGGAAATCCGGCGCCTTGCGGCGGCTATCCGGGCAGGGCAGTATGGCAGCTTTGTATCTGCAAAGGCCATATATAACAAAGGCCTGTATAATAATGGCTCCCATATGACGGACTTGCTGCATATGCTGATTGGCCCTTTGCGGGTAATAGAATCTGGCGCGGTTACCCATGACTTTTGGCCCGATGATCCCACCCTCTCGGCGCGTCTGGAAAGCCAGTCCAAGGCCCCGATCACCCTGACCGGTACGGATGTGCGCCACGGCATGACCTTTGACCTGAGCCTGGATTTTGAACAGGCCGAAATCAGCCTGACAGATTACAGCCAGACCCTCACCATCCGCACAGCGGCGGGGGCGGAAAAGATCGAGGCCGATCTGAACCGGGGCATGTATAATGCGGTGGCCAATATCCATGATCACCTGACCAACAGGACACCTCTCTATTCAACGGCAGAAAATGCTGTCCCTGCATTGGAAGTCTGCCATGAGATCAGAAGATTGGCGGGCCTGTGATGACAAAACTGATATTCATCAGCCGGGACCCCGGCGGCACCAACCAGCTTGTGGCCCTGCGCCAGATATTATTGGGGCCGGACAGTGACGTCAGGACGGCATTATTTCGTAATCTTGACCTGTCCGTTCCGCCGGAGATCACCATAATCGCCAAGGATTATGCCCAAAAAATTTGGCAGCAGAATGATATTACCCCGCAGGAATGGCCGGAGCTGGATATTCCGACTTTCTTAAATGCCCTTAAACCGGATCAAATCATCACCAGCACCTGTCATGTGGACGACCGGACGGAACAGGCGGTTTGGCGGGCGGCGCGGGCGCTGGGTATCAAGACCACGGCCTTTCTGGACTCTATCCATAATATAGAGCTACGTTTCCGGGATGATGAGGGGGCGATAATTCTGCCGGACCGATTATCGCTGATTGATGAACAGACCGTTGGGGCCGCCCGATCCTTGGGGCTTGAACAAATATTCATTTCCGGTGACCTTTATCTAAACCATGCGCGGCACAAGGCAAATAACCAGCTTGACTGGGGGGCAGAGGCGGGGGCCTGTGTGATCCTGTTTGCCTCTGATTATATTCGCGAAATGCAGGCCCTAGGCGTTCAGTTTGACATCACCGAATTTGACTGTCTTGATCAGTTGCTGGATTTAATTGCGTCGGGTGAGATCACCCGTTATATGCCTGACGCCCATCCGCCCTATCATCTGGTGATCAGGCCGCATCCAAAGGATACGCCGGGTAAATATGATGAATATGTCGCGCGGACTTGTGAGAATTTGACTATCGTGATTGAGGACAGGGGGGCCGGGAGTGATGCGGTGCGGGCATCTCATATGGTGGCGGGTCACGGGTCGTCCCTGATGACGGAGGCCCGGGCTTTGTCGGTGCCAGTG
>JAADFR010000043.1 GCA_013152755.1 Alphaproteobacteria bacterium | reverse complement strand
GGCCCAGTCCAGCAGATAGGGATGGATATTCTGTTGCCCAAGGAAGCGCATCAGGCTGTGATCTTCTCTCAGGTCCAGGACATAAGCCGGATTGACCAGTGACGGCACCGCGATGGTAATGGGGGCATCTCCGGGCAGGCCCGTGCCGTAATCCAGCATTTTTGCGGTGCCGATCTGGTGAAAGACCGGGACGGCGGGCATGTCCCTGACATAAGTATGATCCTGATAGGCCCGCAATCCGGCCAGCGTTTCGGACAGGCGGGTTTGTGCTTTTTTCAGGACCAGAAGCTGTAATTTTTCCTGCTCACACCCGGCTATTTTCCGGCGTAATTTGTCAGATTGTTCTTTTAGATCAGGATGTATTTGCAATCCGCCAAGGTGAAACAGGGGCAGGGCGGCGGCGGCGGCCGTCCAATTTTGTGTGGCACTGGCCACATGGAGGGCAAGAGGATGGGGGCCGCGCCCTTGTTCCATCTTGGTGGGGTGCTTTTTTTTATCTGAAGTTTTCATTCTCCCCTGACTTTATCCCATCGTCAGGGGAGAATAAAGCGTAGAATTATGGTAGTTTGATGGGCATAACCACAAAGTTAAAAACCCCGGCGTCCCGTACCCGGTCCGCGACCTGTATCAGGATATTACTTTTGGACCCGGGGTGAGTTTTAATGATCACAGACGGATTATCCAGTTCCGACATTTTACGTTTCAGGTTGGCCCCGATTGCCCGAATGTCGATGCGGCGTTTGCCAAACCAAACCTCGTTATCTTCGCTGATTGTGATAATCACGCTGACTTTATCGGCCACGGTGGGCGGGTTGTTTTCCGGTATGGTCAGTGGAATCCCCTGTTCTTTCAGAAAGGATGAGGTAACGATAAAGAAGATCAGCATGATAAACACGATGTCCAGCATGGGCGTCATATCAATCTTTGTTTCTTCTTCCAACGTGCTATAATTTTGGTTACGCATGGGTCTCTCCTTGTGTCTAGGGGTCAGCTTTTTTCCATTTCAAAACTGATTTTTTCCATCACGTCCTGAACTTCAACGGCGATGCCATCAATAACGCGGGGCTTGTATTTATATTTCTCCACCGCCCGGATAGAGGGCCGTTCAAAGGCCCGGTTGGTGGATTCAACCACGGTGACATTCTCCACGGATCCCATTTTGGTGATGGTGAATTTAACAATGACATAGCCCTCTGTGCCATTTTTGGCTTGGGTGCGGGGATAGGCCGGGGCAAATTTCCGGAGCGGTTGAAAGTCGCCCTCCGCAATGCCGAAAGTTCTTGGCGTTACGCGGCTGGTTGGCACCGGCGGGGGTGGGTTATTGTAGCTCAGGGTTGTTTTCTTCGTTTTATTCTTGGGCAGTGTCGGAATATCTATTGGCTCGACAGGGTCGAATTTTTTTTCAGGCGGTCTTATCCTTGTTCTGGTTTCCGTTGCATCTTCAACGCCCCCCAGGAGAATGGGACCGTGAGGTTCGATATTTGGCTTTTTGACCTCTTCTGGTGCGATAAGGAAATACATGCCCAGAAAGAGAAAGAAAGTAATGGCAAAAGCCCCTATAATGGATGTGGATAATCTTTTTATCATGGTTGTCTCCTGTTGTGAGAAGGCACAAGTATCCTCCGTGCGGGTCACAGCATATGAACCCGGTTGTATGGTGAGTTATGAAAAGTCAGGTGGGAAAATCAGAAATTACGATCGCCCTATAACATGGCGATTTACGGGAAAATTATACTTATTATGATGTCGGTTTAACATGAAACACTACCCCTATATGTAATGTAATAATATTACATTAGTGAACCATAGTGGAAATGTCAACTAAATATGCCAAAAGTGATCGCGGGGGGAGTAATTCAAGGGGTATTTTTGTGTGATGCGGCTATAAGCCGGGCGGCTTCATTCACCCATTTTTCAAGAGAATCAGGGTCGGTGGCCCAGCATTTAACATTTGCCTGCCACAGATCAAGGTAGCTGTCGGCAATTTCATCCAGTTCGGCAAGGGGGGTAATATCTGATTTTTGTTGGTCGGGCATGATTGAAATATAGCAATTTCAGGGCTTTTGAGAAGTAAAAATACCTTTTATCGCATTTTTTTATTGTTGCGCAGCATTTTCTCTTGCGCTCCGCAGCATTTTCGCGTGATATAGCGCATCATAAAGTCAAATACTAAAAGGCAAAAACAGCGTGGCAAAAAAGAACAGGCAAGACGGGGATCAAATCATCATTAAAAAATATGCCAACCGGCGTCTGTATAATACGGACAGCAGTTGCTATGTGACCCTTGATGACCTGGCCGAGATGGTCAAGGAGAATAAGGATTTTGTGGTGCGTGATGCCAAAAGCGGCGAAGACATCACCCATTCCGTCCTTACCCAGATTATTTTTGAGGAAGAAAGCAAAGGCGAGACCATGTTGCCGGTCAATTTCATGCGCCAATTAATTTCTTTTTACGGCGATGGCCTGCAAAAGGTGGTGCCGGACTATCTGGAAAGCAGCATGGCGGCCTTTACCCAAAATCAGGAAAAATTTCGAGGTTTCTTTAAGGAAAACGCGCTGAATACCGGCCTTTCCATGCAACCCATGAAGCCATTCGAGGAAATGGCAAAACAGAATATGGCTATCTTTGAACAGACCATGTCACTCTTTTCACCTTTTGCGGTCAGTAGGGGATCTGATAAAGGCGAGAAAACGGCGGCGCGTAAGCCCGCAGACAAAACTGAATCCGAACAAGATTCAGCTACCGGGGTAGATAATGACCAGTTGAGCGACCTTAAGGCGCAGCTGGCCGCTATGCAGGCCCAAATTAACAACCTGCAAAAAAAATAACTTATCATCTTAGGAGAATAATAAAATGAGACCTTATACGGGGATTAAATATATAGGTATGGTGGCGGCTATTGCGTTGCTCGGTGCCTGCTCGGCGGAACAAACGTCCGAGGAAAAACAAGCCGCCGCACCGCTGAATTCCGGTGTGTTGACACAGAATATGAAGACAACGGTAAAGCCGGGTGATGACTTTTTCGCCTATGTAAACGGCGCATGGCTCGACAGTTATGTGATACCTGATGACAAGGCCGGCTACGGTAATGGCTATAAATTGTTCGAGGAATCACAGGATGCGGTGAAGGCCATAATTGAACAATCCGCCAAGGGAGACAATGCCCCCGGGTCCAATGAGCAGAAGGTGGGCGATCTCTATAATTCCTATCTTGACATGGACCGGCGTAATGCGCTGGGTACAGCGCCCCTGATGCCTGTCTTTGCCGAGATTGATGCACTTTCGGATCAAAAGGCACTTGGGGCCTATTTTGCCAAATCCATTCGGGATGGTTACGGCGCGCCATTTGACTTTTATGTGAACGGGGATGCCAAGGACCCGACCAAATATGCGATTTACAATTCTCAATCAGGCCTTGGTCTGCCGGACCGGGAATATTATCTGAAGACCGATGATAAATCCATAGACATCCGGGCGAAATATCTGGCTCATATGGAAAAGATGTTGCGTATGGCCGGGGCAGAAAATGCTGCGCAGCATAGTGCAGCAATTATGGCACTGGAAACGGCTCTCGCCACGGTACAATGGAAAAAGGAAGATAACCGGGATACGGTGAAAACCTATAATGTTCGGGACCGGGCCGCGCTGACGGCCATGATGCCGAACTTTGACTGGGACGGTTATTTCGCCGCTTTTGGCACGCCGGATATACAGGCAATGGTTATCAGCCAGCCCAGCTATTTCAAGGCTTTGGACGGTATTATAACCAATACGGATATGGCCACTTGGAAGGCCTATTTCAAATGGAAGACCCTGAACCGTATGGATACTTATCTTAATGCGGATCTGGATCAGGCGAATTTTGATTTCTATTCCAAGACTTTGCGCGGCGTGCCCAAACAACGGCCCCTGTGGAAACGGGCGGTTGCAACCGTGAATAGTAATCTGGGCGAAGTTATTGGCAAGGTTTATGTTGCGCAGCATTTTAAACCGGAAGCCAAGACACGGATGCTGGAATTGGTGGGTAATCTGTCTAAAGCCTATGAAAACAGCATTAAGAAGTTGGACTGGATGGGTGAGGATACCAAGGTCAAGGCGTTGGAAAAACTCCACAAATTTACCCCAAAAATCGGTTATCCGGATATCTGGAAAGATTATTCTGCGCTGGAAATCAAGGGTGATGACCTGTTCGGTAATATCGTGCGGTCCAAGCGGACGACCCATGACCGTCAGATTAAAAGGCTGGGCGGCCCTATTCAGCGGCACTTGTGGTATATGAACCCGCAAACGGTGAATGCCTATTATAATCCGTCCATGAATGAGATCGTCTTCCCGGCGGCTATTCTGCAACCGCCCTTCTTTGGTATGTCCACTGATGATGCGGTAAATTACGGGGCCATTGGCGGCGTGATTGGTCATGAAATAGGTCATGGTTTCGATGATCAGGGCAGTACCTATGATGGGAACGGCGCCTTGAAAGACTGGTGGACCGAGCAGGATAAAGCTGAGTTCAAGAAACGCACCAGCGCATTGGTGGATCAGTATAACGGCTTTAAAGTCTTTGATGATCTGTCAGTGAATGGCGAGTTTACGCTGGGTGAGAATATTGGTGACCTTGGCGGTTTGAGTATCGCCATCAAGGCCTACCGTTTGTCCCGGAACGGCAAGCCCGGCCCGGTGATTGATGGGCTGACCGCTGAACAGCGTATCTTTATCGGCTGGGCGCAGGCTTTCATGGGTAAAATGCGGGAAAAGGCAGCGCGGCAACAGATCGCTACTGATCCCCATTCGCCATCAAAATTCCGGGTTAATGGCGTTGTCCGTAATGTTCCCGAATTTTATGAAGCCTTTGGTGTGAAGCCCGGCGACGCGCTCTATCTGGCTCCTGAGGACCGGGTGAAAATCTGGTAAACTCTGGGTAATATTGATTTGACAGGGCGGCTTTTCAGTCGCCCTGTTTTTTTATCTGCCCTTGATAAGGTTGCGGATTAGAAATCTGGCCGGATGCAGGCTTTCATACAACCTGCGCGGTACGGGCAGGGCGTCCCCGCTAATAAGGGCCGTGATAATTTCGGCCATCAGCGGCGCCGTCATAAAACCTCGCGCCCCAAGGCCCGACAGGATATAACGGTTTTTGAGCAACGGCGCCGGGGGGAAATCCTGGTGCCTTGGTCCGTGTTTTAACATTTCATAGGACGTGATATAGGCCGCAACATCCGGTAACGGGCCACACAGGGGCAGATGATCAGGACTATGAGCGCGTATAGCACTGCGCCCCCCGGTAATGGCAAGGTCACCCACACCCGCCCACAAGGCGCGGGCATTATTCAGATTTTCCTCATGATCACTGTCCCGGATGTCCGTTGTGCTATCCCCCCGGTGAAAGCTGGCCCCGGTAAGGAGGGTTATTTTATCGTTAATTTTTACCGGGGGGATAAGATACCCCTTGCCGCATAAAACCCGGTCCGGTGGAGTCAGGCATCCTTCCCCGTCCAGCAAAGTGATCTGCCCCCGCACCGGGTCAAGGGGCAGGCCTTTGGTCTCTGGAAACGTCAGGCTGTCCGGTCCGCCGCAAATGATTACCATATCTGCAAGACCCGAAATATCGGTAATTTGCCCGCCGGTTTTTATGGTGAGCGCGCGCGAAAGGGCGGCGCGGATGGCAGGCGGGGATATGGCCCCGCAGTCGGGGAAGTGGATCGGCGCCGCCTGCTCCGGGAATTTAGTCAGGCCTTTATGTAAGAAAATATCAGGCCCCAGAGCGCGGTAATAATCAAGGGCATGGGACAGGGCGGTGCGGTAAAACAGCCCTTCCGGCCCGCCGCCAAGATAGGGGTCTATTATGCCGGCCGGGTTGCCTGAGGCCCGGTTCATGGGCTGGTCGTCCTGCTCATAAATTGTGACCTGATAGCCCCGCTTTTGCAGGGCCAGCCCGGTGGTCATGCCCGCAATGCCGCCGCCGATCAGGGCGATCTTCTTATCCTTCGCGAGGGGGGCGGGGCGGTTGAACCATGGCTTTGGGTCAGGGGCGGCGGGGCCTGTATAGCACCCGCGCAGATTTTCCCGCTTTTTGCCAAACCCCGGTGATTTTTGCATCTCAAAGCCGTGGGCGGACAGTCCCCGGCGGACAAATCCGGCGGCGGTGAAGCTTGCCAGCTTTGCAGACGGGGCGGCGAGGCGGGCAAGTTGACTGAAAACATCGGCTGACCACATATCCGGGTTGCGGCTGGGGGCGAAACCATCAAGATAAAAGGCATCCACCCGGGCGTCCAGATCATTCAGCATGGCCGCGCTGTCACCTATGAGCAGCAACAGGGTGACCCGGCCTTCAAAAAGATGCCGCTGGTGAAAGCCTGCGCTTTGGGGCGGGGTGCTGTTCAGTAACGCCTGTTTTTCGGCATTAAGTTCCGGCCAGTGGGACAGGGCACGGTCTATGTCTGTGTTGCTCAGGGGGTATTTTTCAGTGGCGATATAGGTCAAATGGGCGTCTGTCCCCGTGGATTTCAGCCATGCCTGACAGGACATGATAAAATTCAACCCGGTGCCAAACCCATTTTCCAGCAGGGTGAAGCGGGCTTTATTCTGCCATATTTCCGGGGCATTTATACCGGTCAGGAAAACATGGCGGCTTTCCATAAGCCCGTCGTCGGTCGAAAAATAAATATCGTCAAACCGGCGGGAGGCCGGGGTCTGGTTATTGTGCCAATAAAGGTCTTTGCTTGTTTTCATATTTTGACTACTCTAAACTTGAAATTGCGCCATATGAGAAAGAAAAACAATTGAAAAATATTTTGCTGTTCCTGTCTGTCCTTGCGGTTTTGACATCGCCCGCTATGGCCCGTGATAAAAACCGGCCTGTGGTTCCCTGCGCTCATCCCATGTTTCGGGCGCTGGACTTCTGGGTCGGGGACTGGAAGGTCTATCACCGGGAGAGCGGTGAACTGGCCGGGTTCGACCGGGTGGGCCGTATATTAAAAGGTTGTGCCATTCAACAGAGCTGGATATCGCTGGATGATTTCTTTTCTTCGCCCATGGTGCCCTTCCGTATGAACGGTAAAAGCCTGACCGCCTTTGACGGGCGGGAATGGACACAGTTCTGGGTGGATAATCAGGCCGGATCGCAAGTGATCAAGGGGAATTTCAAGGATGGCAAGCTGACGCTAATGTCCAAAACACCGATCATGGATCACATTTATAAACTGAGCTGGGAAAAGCAAAAGGATGGCACCGTCCACCATATGGCTCAGCGGCG
>JAADFR010000042.1 GCA_013152755.1 Alphaproteobacteria bacterium | reverse complement strand
CAGAATATCTGAGTTTTATGAAGCTGGATTCCAAGCATCAGAATGTAACCCTGATGGTTCAGATACCCGATGATTTTGACGCGGAAAACCCCTGTTTGATTACTGCACCATCTTCCGGATCACGGGGTATTTACGGGGCCATCGGCACCGTGGGCGAATGGGCGCTGAACAAGGGTTGCGCCGTGGCCTATACGGACAAGGGCACCGGGACGGGCTTCCATTTTTTAAAAGCAGGCAAGGTTTTTGATATTCAGGGACGGTTGATTGATGCGGTCACGGCGGGGGAGCGATCCGGCTTTACCGTGCCGCTTACCCCGGAACTAAAACAATATAATGAAAAATATCCCCATCGGGTGGCGGTCAAACATGCCCATTCCGGCCTGAATGATGAGGTTGACTGGGGGCAATATGTCCTGTCCTCCATTAAATTTGCCTTTTACGTGCTGAATAAGGAACGGGCCGGGGGCGCGGTTAAATTCACGCCGGAAAACACGCTGGTCATCGGGTCCAGCATATCGCAGGGCGGTCATAGCTCGCTTCTGGCGGCAGAACAGGATGAACAGGGCCTGATAGATGCGGTCACCGTGGCGGAGCCGAATTTACCCCTGCCGCAGGATAGTAAATTTTCCATTCAGACAGGGGATCAGGCTCCCTTCACCAATCACAGCCGGCATTTGTATGACTTCGCAACCCTGCTGAACCTGTATCAGCCCTGCGCGGTTCTGACGCCGGATGCTCTGAAGGCACCTTTTGGGGCGGGGGCCAATCCCATGGCAAGGCAGATATTGGGCGCGCATTGTGGTCTGCTCAAGGCGCGGGGCTTGCTTAGTGCAGATACGCTGGAGGGTCAGATTGAACAATCCGTTGCCAAAATCCGTGATCTGGGGGTTCTGGATGAGACACTTGATCTGGGGCCGATTAATGTGGCCATTAAGCTATGGGCTACCATTGTGGTTGATTATGCCAATGCCTATGGCCGTTTTTCGGTGATGGATAATCTGTGCGGTCTGAGCTATGCCAAGCTTGGCCCCACAGGGCAGGCAGTTGAACAAAGTCCGGCAGAAATGGCGGCGATATTCTCCACATCCGGCGGCATTATTCCGGTGGCCGGATTGACTTTTGCGCCCACTGAATTGAAATTGCCCATTGATTATGCCATCTGTTACCGTGATCTGATGACCGGAACCACGGAACAGGCCAAACGGGTGCAGGCCGGTATTAAACAGACCTATCACACGGCCAATCTCCGGGGGCTTCCGGCGATCATTGTTCATGGCCGGTCGGACGCGCTGATCCATGTGAACCATTCCTCCCGCGCCTACCTTGGCTTAAATCATCTTGTAGAGGGGGCAAAGAGCGATTTGCATTATTATGAAATTGCCAATGCTCATCATTTTGATGCTTTCAACGCTCTGCCCGGATTTAACAGCCGCTTTATACCCTTGCATTACTATTTTACCGCCGCTCTTGACCTGATGTATGATCATATGACCAAAGGCACCGCCCTGCCGGACAGTCAAGTTGTCTGGACTGTTCCGCGCCAAATAGATGAGAAGGGCAACGTGGAAGAGCTGAGCCTGAAAAATCTACCCGAAATTATGCAGACTCCGGCGCAATCCCGTATTAAGATCGAACAGGGAATAGTCAAAATTCCCGAAAAATAGGGATTTAACTTTTCATGCTCCAGAATTGGGTCATCATTACGGTATCGCTGGGCTATGTGGGGCTGTTGTTTGCCATCGCCTATTACGGTGATAAACGGTCCCTGCCCATTGACCGGCCCCGTAATAAATATCGCGCGGTAATCTATAGCCTGACTTTGGCGGTATATTGTACGTCATGGGCCTTTTACGGCACATCGGGGCAAACGGCGGCTACGGGCTGGATCATCGCCCCGACTTATCTGGGGTCGATCATTGTTCTGATATTGGGCTGGCCGTTTTTGATCAAGATGATTACGGTTAGCAAGAAACAGAATATCACCTCCATCGCGGATTTTCTCTCGTCTCGTTACGGCAAGTCGCGGCAGCTTGCCATTCTGGTGAGCTTTGTTGCCGCCATGGGGGTCATTCCCTATATTGCCCTGCAGTTAAAAGCGGTTTCAACCAGCTATAATGTGCTTACAGGTAAAGTTGTTCAGGGGTTTGGCGGTCTGTCCCTGTGGGAGGATACCGCTATTTTCGTGGCGGCTTTAATGGCGCTTTTCACCATTCTGTTCGGCACGCGCAGTATCAAATCCAATGAACATCATGAGGGGATGATGCTGGCTATCGCCTTTGAGTCCATCGTAAAGCTGGCGGCCTTTACCATCGTTGGCCTGTTTATCACTTACGGCCTGTTTGATGGCTTTGGTGACATATCATCACGGGCGGCACAGGATACAGCTATTCAGGAGATTTTCCGGACCGGGAGCCAACATAGTAATTTCATGACTTCGGTGGTTCTGGGCATGGCAGCGATTTTTTGTTTGCCGCGCCAGTTTCATGTGCTGGTGGTTGAAAATACGGAGCCGGGGGATATTCGCCTGACCCGCTGGTTATTTCCCGTATATCTGTTGGGTATGAGCCTGTTTATCTTTCCGGTGGCGGCGGCGGGCCTGCTGACCCCGGCGGCCGGTGCCAATCAGGATTTTTACATCTTGACCCTGCCGCTGACCGTGGGCCGGACGGACCTTGCCCTGCTGGCCTTTATTGGCGGCCTGTCGGCGGCGACCAGCATGGTCATTGTCGGGGCCGTTGCCCTCAGCACCATGGTATCAAATGATGTGATCATGCCCATCATCCTGCGCATGAAATGGCTCAGGCTGGATGAGCGAAGGGACATCAGCTGGATGTTGTTGATGATCCGGCGGGTGACCATTGTGGCTATTATGTTTATGGCCTATTTCTATTACCGGATGGTGGTGAGCTTTGATGCGCTGGCGTCTATCGGCCTGTTGTCTATGGTGCTGGCGGCCCAGTTTGCGCCGTCCATCATTGGCGGGTTATACTGGCGGGGCGCGACCCACAAGGGGGCCATGGCGGGGCTATGTGCCGGTTTTGTCATCTGGTGCTATACACTTCTCGTTCCTCTGATCGCACGCGCGGGCTGGGTGTCTTCTGCCATTCTGGATGACGGGCCGTTCGGCATCACATTCCTGCGCCCGGAAAGCCTGCTGGGCATGGGCGGGCTGAGCCATGTGACCCACGGTCTGATCTGGAGCCTGGGCCTTAACCTGCTGTTCTTCATTGTCATCTCCCGCCTTAGCCGCCACAGCCTGATTGAGCATATTCAGGCGGCGACCTATGTGGACAGCGGTTTCGACGGTAAGAAGGAACAGAGCCTGTTGATCCGTTCCTCGGCCAAGGCATCGGACCTGATGGCATTGGGGGAGCGGTTTGTGGGCACGGTACAGGCCCGTCAGGCCTTTTCGAATTTTGCCGCTGAGCGCGATGAACAGCTGTCCCCCAACAGTCTGGCCCATGATGAACTGATCATATTTACCGAGCATCTTCTGGCCGGGGTCATCGGGTCGGCCACCGCGCGGGTGGTGATCAATACCAGTTTGCAGGGGCAGGATATGAAGCTGGATGATTTTGTCTCTATCGTGGATGAGGCCTCGGAAGTGTTCCGGTCCAACCGAACGTTGCTGCAGAAATCGCTGGAGAATATCAATGTGGGCATCAGTGTGGTGGATAAAGACCTGTATCTGGTGGCCTGGAACCGGCTGTATCTGGAGATGTTCAATTATCCGGAAGGCTTGATTTATGCCGGACGTTTTGTCGGGGATGTTCTGGATTATAATGCCCGGCAGGGGTATTTCGGCCAGAAGGATATGGTGCGTGAGGTACAAAAAAGACTGGATCATTTAAGCCGGGGCACCAAATACAGCTATGAGCGGACTCTGCCGAACGGGACCGTGATCGAGATTCACGGGCATCCACTTCCCGGCGGCGGTTTTGTCACCAGTTACAGCGATATTACCACCCATAAACAGGCCGCCGAGGCCCTGCTGAGAGCCAATGAAATTCTGGAACAGCGGGTCACGGAACGCACCCGCGAACTTGAAGCGGCAAAGGCCGAGGCGGAAAAGGCCAATATCAGTAAAACCCGGTTTCTGGCCGCCGCCAGTCATGACCTGTTGCAACCCTTAAATGCCGCCCGCCTGTTTACCTCTGCCTTGTCAGAGAAAAATGCCGACCATGAGATGTCGCCCTTGATTGACCATTTGGGCAGCAGTCTGAATGCGGTTGAAGGCTTGCTGGAGGGGTTGCTGGAAATATCCAGACTGGATGCCGGGGTTATGGAGCCACAGCTTTCAGATTTTACTCTGGAGACACTCCTGCGTGAGCTTGATTTGGAATTTACGGCCATAGCCCGGGATTTGAATATTGACTTTGGCATGGTTTCCACTGGCGCAATTGTTCATAGTGATCCCAAGCTGTTAAGACGGATATTGCAGAATTTTATCAGCAATGCCTTGCGTTATACCAGTGAAGGCCGGGTTCTTCTGGGATGCAGAAGGCGAGGGGACCATCATCTGGAAATTCAGGTGTGGGATACGGGGCAGGGTATTTCTGAAAATAAGATTGAAGAAATATTTATTGAATTCAAACAATTAAAGAATAATCCTGATCCTAAACATAAAGAACAGGGATTGGGCCTTGGTCTTGCTATTGTGGAAAGAATTTGCCGTTTGCTGGGCCATGAACTTAGTGTTAAATCCACGCCGGGTAAAGGGTCTATGTTCAGCGTTATATTGCCTTTGGGACAAGAAAAAACCGCCGTACCCCCCGACATAATAACGGCGGACAGGCCGAATATATTGCCGCTGGATTTTTCAACTCTGAAGGTCCTCTGTATTGATAATGATCCGGATATTCTGATCGGCATGGATATTCTGTTGTCCAATTGGGGCTGCGAAATAATATGCTGCCGGGGGCAGGCCGATATGGGGCATATGCCGGACGGGTTTACACCGGATATAATATTGGCAGATTATCATCTCGATCATGCGCAGAACGGAATTGATCTGTTGACCATGTTGCAGTCCCGTTGGGGCGGGGCCATTCCGGGGATTGTCATTTCTGCGGATCATACGGAGGAAGTGAAAAATCAAGCCATGACAGCGGGCTATAAATTTCTGCGCAAACCGGTGAAATCAGCGGCCCTTCGCGCCCTGATCAGCAGCCTGTTGATTTACCGGAAATAGGGTTTTATTCCGGCATTTCGTCGGCTTCCAGCCGTTGCGCGGCAATGATCAGCTGGCCCCGGTTATATGCGCCAAATTTTTTCAGAATGGCCGTTACATGGGCTTTGACCGTTCCTTCCGCAACCCCCATTTCATAGGCGATCTGTTTGTTCAGCATTCCCTCGGACAACAGGGTAAAGACCCTGAATTGTTGAGGGGTTAGGGCGGCAACCGTTTCCGCGATGGACATTTCCTCATCCTGTATATTCTCATGCCCTGCTGAAAAGCCCGGCGGCACCCAAAAGGCACCATTGATAATGGTTTTGATGGCCTGCGCCATATCCGGTAGATCAGTAGATTTGGGAATGAAGCCCGATGCGCCGTGGTTCATGGCCTTGGCGATGGTCTTGTCCTGATCATTGCCGGAAACCACCACCACCGGCACTTCCGGATATTGGCCCCGTAAGTAAATCAGCCCTGAAAAACCCCGCGCGCCCGGCATGTGTAAATCCAGCAGCAACAGGTCATAGGCCGGCCCTTGCGCCATAAGACGTAACATATCATCAATAGCCCCGGCCTCATCAACAGTTGCGCTGTCAAAGGCAAGCCTGGTCGCCTGTTTCAGGGCAATACGAAACAGGGGGTGGTCATCGGCGATAAGGATATTTGGCGGCATGGTCATAAGGAAATTCTGCGCATTTTCATTTAGGGGTAAGATTACAATATTATTGAGGTTATAGATAGTTATTTACGGTAAAAATACCGAAAAATATTCTTACAGTTTTCCTCAAAACCTACTGAAATCAATAGCTATAAATATTTTAAGTCTTTTTCTCTTCCCTATCGAAAATAGCCCAAAACCTACCGACCGGAAGCCTTGATGTCCTGTGCATATTGCTTAAGAAATAGGGGGTAACTTAATATTAGTACAGGGCTTAAGGAAAACAATAGAAATGAGAATTGGTGTAGATGTGGGCGGGACGAATACCGATGCGGTGTTGCTGGACGGCGACCGGGTATTGTCGTGGTGCAAAATGCCGACAACCCCCAATGTGGGGGATGGCATAACCGCCGCTATCTCACGGGTAATGACTGAGGGTAAAATTTCCGCCGAAGAAATTCAGTGCGTGATGATCGGGACAACCCATTTCACCAATGCCTTCGTGGAACGTAAAAGGCTATTGCCGGTTGGCATGATCCGGATAGCCCTTCCGGCGGGGCGGGCTTTGCCGCCTTTAATGGATTGGCCGGATGCTATTGCTCAAAAGGTTGGTGATGCCATACATCTGGTCCGGGGCGGTTATCAATATGATGGTCGGATAAATGAGGAATTGGACGAAGACGCAATTGTTTCGGCGGCGCGTGATTTCAAGGAAAAAGATATTCGCACGGTGGCAGTCACGGGACTTTTTTCATCGGTGAACGGCCATATGGAACAGCGGGCTGCTGAAATATTACAGGCGGAAATGGGGGAGGTGAGTATCTCCCTGTCCCATACCATTGGCCGCATTGGTATTCTGGAACGGGAGAATGCCACCATAATGAATGCCTCATTGGCCGAAATGGCAAAAGAGGTGGTGGACTCCTTTCATCAGGCCCTTGAGAATCTCAATATCACGGCACCATTTTATGTCAGCCAGAATGACGGCACCTTGATGAATGCGGAATTTGTCGGAAAATATCCGGTGCTGACCTTTGCCTCCGGTCCCACCAACAGCATGCGCGGCGCGGCCTATCTGTCGGGGGTTAAGGACGCTATTGTGGCCGATATTGGCGGCACAACGACGGATGTAGGTATGCTGGTCAATGGCTATCCGCGCGAATCTTCGGTGACGGTGGATATTGGCGGGGTGCGGACCAATTTCCGGATGCCGGATATTCTGGCCATCGGTCTGGGCGGCGGTAGTCTGGTTCAGCAGGACGGGGCAGAGGTTACGGTCGGGCCACAATCGGTGGGCTACAAGCTGTTGGAAGAAAGCCTGGTTTTTGGCGGTAAGACCCTGACCAGCAGTGATATTGCCGTGGCCGCAGGCTATGTGGAGATGGGGGAGAGGGCAAAAGTTGCCAATCTTGACAAGGATATGGTCACGCA
>JAADFR010000041.1 GCA_013152755.1 Alphaproteobacteria bacterium | reverse complement strand
TGATCAGCCATGTGGAAATGGCGGAACGGCTTTGCGCGACCTCTGACCGGGCGGGCGCGGCGCGCCTGTGGCAGGGGGACGCGGGTGAGGAAGCCGCCAAATTGATTGAGGGCCTGCATCAGGCGGCCCCTACCCTGCCGCATCTGAAGCCGGAAAGCTATCCGGCCTTGCTGGAGGTATTCATGTCCGGTCTTACCGTCCGGCCCAAATATGGCCAGCATCCGCGCCTGAATATCTGGTCGCCGCTGGAGGCCCGCCTGCAACATACCGACCTTGTTATACTGGCGGGGCTGAATGAGGGCACTTGGCCGCCGGAGCCACAGCCCGACCCGTGGATGAGCCGCCCCATGCGCGCGGATTTTGGCCTGCCGTCACTGGAACGGAAAATCGGCCTCAGCGCCCATGACTTTGTTCAGGCGGCCTCGGGGGCAAAGGTGGTGCTGACCCGGGCGGAAAAGGTGGAGGGCACGCCCACAGTAAAATCCCGCTGGCTCAGCCGTCTGGACGCCATCGCCCCGGATATGGCCAAAATGTCCGATATGTCCCATTGGCTCGACTGGTATTCTGCCCTTGATCGCCCGGACCGGAAGGTTGATATTACGCCGCCCAAACCGACGCCGCCGGTGGCGGTGCGCCCGCGCCAATTATCGGTGACCCGGATCGAAAAATGGATGCAGGATCCCTATAGCATCTATGCGCGCCATATCCTGAAACTGGCCTCCCTTGACCCGTTGGACGCGGACCCCGGCGCGGCGGACAAGGGGACCATCATCCATGATGCCCTTGATGAATTTATGACGGAATATCCCGAATTCCTGCCCGATGATGCCGTGGCCCGGCTCCTTGACATCGGACAAGAGAAATTTGAAAAGCATCTGGACCGCCCGCAGGTTCGCGCCTTTTGGTGGCCACGCTTCGTTCAGGTGGCAGAGTGGTTCGTGAATCATGAAAAAACCTTGCGGCTCAGCTCAAAAACCGTCGCGACCGAGGTTAGCGCCCGACAGACGTTTGACCTGCCCGGCGGTGTCTTTACCCTGACCGCAAAGGCCGACCGGATTGACCTTCTGGCTGATGGCAGTTACAGCATCATAGATTACAAAACCGGGCAAAGCCCCACCGCGCGCAAGCTCCATGCGGGCTATGCGCCGCAATTACCGTTGGAAGGGCTGATGGCCGCAAGCGGTAATTTCAAGGGCCTTGCCGCCGCCCCGGTCAGCGACCTGTCCTATTGGCAGTTAAAAGGCGGGGCGTTGGTGGCCAAAATTACCGCGTTCAATGGGACAAGCCGGACAAAAATGGATGTAGAGGCGGTGATTTCCGCCGCCCATGACGGGCTTGTGCGGCTGGTGACCAGCTTCGACATGCCAAAAACGCCCTATCTGAATAACCCGCGCCCCGATAATCTGGGCTACGGTGAATATGATCATCTGGCCCGGACCAAAGAATGGCAGGGCAATGATCTGAGTGAGAGCGAACCCGCTTTGGCAAAAGGGGAGGAGACATCATGACGTCACCGACCCTTGAGCAAAATCAGGCCTCTGATCCGGCGGCCTCTGTCTGGGTGGCGGCCTCGGCGGGGACGGGCAAGACTTTTGTCCTGACCAATCGGGTGTTGCGGCTTTTGCTGAGGGAAGTGCCGCCGGAACATATATTATGCCTGACCTTCACCAAGGCGGCGGCGGCGGAGATGGCCAACCGGGTTAATGGACGGCTTGGCAAATGGGTTGCCTGTGACCGGCAACTGCTTTGTGCGGAACTGCAAAGCCTGACCGGACATATGCCGACCGAGGATGAGCAGGACCACGCCCGCAAGCTGTTCGCCCGGGTGCTGGAGGTGCCGGGGGGCTTGAAAATTCAAACCATTCATGCCTTTTGCCAGTCCTTGCTGGGCCGTTTTCCGCTGGAAGCCGGGATTGCGCCCCATTTTCAGGTCATGGACGAACGCACAACGCTGGAACATCTGTCCCGCGCCCGTGACGGCGTCTTGACCGAGGCCCTGCCCGAGATTAACCCGGCGCTGGCCCATGCGTTGTCTCATATTTCCCACAAGGTGACGGAAAATACCTTTGCCGATTTAATTCGGGAGCTGATCGGTCAGCGAAGTGGTCTGGAACGTATGATGCGCCGTTTCGGTACAGTGGACCGGGCGGTTCGGGCCATGGAAAAGATGCTGGGCTTGCCTGCCGCCGATGATCGGGACAGTATTTTGCAGGCTGCCTGCATGGCAGAAAATTTTGACGGCGCGGGATTGCGCCAGGCCGTGGAAGCCCTGCTCACAGGCAGCGCGGCCAATCAGAAGGTGGCGGCGGTGATGGCCCATTGGCTGTCAGAGCCGGAAAGCCGCTGTGCGGATTTTCACAAATACCGGGATGTTTTCCTGACCAAAGACGGCGGCATTCGCAAATATCTTATGGTCAAGCCGGTGGCCGATGCCAACCCGGCGGCCTTTGCGGCCATGACGGCGGAGGCCGAACGGCTGTGTCGGCTTGAGGAAAAGCTGAACCTGCTGACCCTGCGGGACAACAGCCGGGCGTTGCTGACCATGGGGGCGGCCATGATGACGGCCTTCAGGGACAGCAAGACCCGTCACGGGGTGATGGATTATGACGATTTGATCCTTAATGTCACCGCCCTCATAGGCCGGGCGAGCATTGCTGACTGGATACTCTATAAGCTGGACGGGGGTATTGATCATATTCTCATTGATGAGGCACAGGATACCAACCCGGAACAATGGCAGGTGGTCAAAACCCTGGCCAATGAATTTTTTGTTGGCGAGGGACAGCGGCAAGGTCCACGTACCATCTTTGCGGTGGGTGATGTGAAGCAGTCCATCTATTCCTTTCAACGGGCGGACCCCAGGGAATTTGTTGACGGGCGGCATCTGTTTCAGAAAAAGGCAACGGATGCAGGCCATGATTTCCATAATGTAAGCCTTGCTTTGTCGTTCCGTTCCACGGCGGCGGTTCTATCGGCGGTGGACCGGGTGTTTGAGCCGCCCGAACGCCGTATGGCGATTTCCTTTAGTGAGGAGATAATCCTGCATCGGCCTTCTCGCAGCGGTCAGGCGGGACTGGTGGAAATCTGGCCCGTTGAAAAGGCCGCAGAAACACCCCCTGATGAGGATTGGGCGCCGCCAATCATTCAACAGCCCGCGCATACTCCCGAAATGGCCTTGGCCAAAAATATCGCGGACCGGATTGCAGGCTGGATCAAGGATCAGGAAATACTGCCTGCCCGGGGCCGTCCGATCCGGGCCGGGGATATTATGATTCTTGTGCGGCGGCGGACAAAATTTGATGACTTTATGATCCGGGCGTTAAAGGCGCGCAATATTCCGGTCGCCGGGCAGGACAAGATGCTGCTCAGCGATCAGATCGCGGTCATGGACCTTGTGGCCGTGGGCAATTTTGTTCTGCTGCCGGAGGATGACCTGACCCTTGCCGTGGTGCTGAAAAGCCCGCTTGTCGGCTTTAACGAGGAACAGCTTTATGATCTGGCCCATGGGCGGCGGGGCAGCCTGTGGTCAGCCTTGCGTGATCGGCGGGGGGAATATGCCGAGGCCTATGATTTCCTTATGGCCTGCCTGAATTATGCCGACACCGCGCCGCCTTTTGAATTTTACAGCCATCTGTTAACCGGCCTTGGCGGGCGGGAAAGGTTGCTGGCCAGACTGGGGGCAGAGGCCAATGATCCCATTGATGAATTTCTGCAACTGGCCATGGGCTATGAGGTCAATAATATTTCCGCGCTGCAGGGCTTCCTCAGCTGGCTTGACCGGGGCGATGTGAATATCAAGCGTGATATGGAACAGGGACAGGATCAGGTGCGGATTATGACCGTTCACGGGGCCAAGGGGCTTCAGGCCCCGGTGGTTATCCTGCCTGATACCTGTCAGGTACCCAAAAAGGGGGCAGCGTTATTATGGGCCGGGGATGAAGAACAAGACGGCCCGCTGCTTTTCTGGCCCGGCAACAAACAGTTTGAATTGGGGCCACTGGTGGCGGCGCGGGCAGAGATAAACCTGATCCGGGATCGGGAGTACCTGCGGCTGCTCTATGTGGCCATGACCCGGGCGGAGGACAGGCTCTATATCACCGGATGGGAAGGAAAACAGGCCCGCAGTGAGACCTGCTGGTATGACTTGATCACCAATGCATTGGCAGAGATGCCGGATGTGGTGACCGGTGATGAGGATAAGGACGGTTATTTGATGCGCCTGACCTGTGTGGGCGACAAGAAGATTTCCGAGACGGTTGCCGGGGGTGAGCGAACAGGGGCGGAAAAGCCGCTGCCAGAGTGGGCGCGGGCCATGCCGATGGCGGAACCGGCCCCGTCCCGGCCCTTAAGCCCGTCCCGCCCTGTGGAGGATGAACCGGCGGTGATCAGCCCGCTCAAGGCCGTGTCACAGCGGGACAAGGATCATCAGCGATACCATCGGGGGCGGCTTATTCACCGTCTGCTGGAAATTCTGCCCGATATGGCGGCGGGGGAACGGGAACAGGCGGCGCGGCATTTTCTGAGCCATAAGGCCCACGATCTGGTCCCCACGGATATTGATCGGATTATCCATCAAATCACAGAAATTTTGACTGCACCTGATTTTGCGGAAGTTTTTTCGCCCCACAGCCGGGCAGAGGTTTCCATTGTCGGGCTGGCGGGCGCTCATCCGGTGTCGGGACAGGTGGACCGGCTTGTGGTGCGGGACCATGACATATTGATCATTGATTACAAGACCAATCGTCCGCCGCCAAAGGACGCACAGGATGTGCCGCCCCTCTATCTGCGTCAGATGGCGGCTTATCGGGCGGTTCTGACCGATATTTACCCGGACAAGGCCATCAGGTGCCTGTTGCTCTGGACGGATGTGGCCCGGCTGATGGAATTGCCGCCGGATATGCTGGACCGGATTAAATTTTAGGGTCTTTGCGTTCTTTCCCTTGACGGACGCGGGACGGCTTCCTACATTTGGGGAGAAGATATATTTTGGATAAGGATTTAAAAAATGAGTGTGATTAAGGTTACGGACAGCGAATTTCAGGAAAAAGTATTAAATTCCGACAAGCCGGTATTGGTGGATTTCTGGGCGGAATGGTGCGGGCCGTGCAAACAGATTGCCCCGATTCTGGATCAGATTGCCAATGAAATGGGCGACAGCCTGACCGTGGCAAAGATGAATATTGACGAAAATCCCAACAGCCCCACCAGCTACGGCGTGCGCAGCATCCCGACTATGCTGTTGATCAAGGGCGGTGAAGTGGCCGCCATGAAAGTAGGCTCCTGTTCCAAGTCTGACCTTGAAAGCTGGATCAAGGACAACAGCTAGAATCTAACATAAATATTCCCTAAATATTCCCTGTGGAATGATAAGAACGCGGCTTTTTAGTCGCGTTTTTTTATGGGCGTGGTAATATAATGCAATTACGAGGGGTGTTTTCATGAAAACTATTGCAATATTGCCTTTCCTGTCTGTTTTGCTTCTTTCAGGTTGTGCCACAAGTCAAACCAGCCGCGAGGCATCTGTTTTTTGTGAGGGCGAATATTTGATAGCTCTTGATGATGAAATGGCACTTTCGGATATGTTAACTTCCCCGTCTTCCGGTCGGAAAAGCGGAAAAAGTCGGTTTCATGACCATCTGTATGAGATGATAGATCAGAAAACCATTTCGTCCAGAGAAACGCGGAAACAGAAATATACGGTTCTTGTCATGTCGGGCGGCGGTCAGAACGGGGCCTTCGGGGCGGGTGTTCTGAACGGCTGGAGTGCGCGAAGTGACGGGGTGATGAGGTCAGATATAGATATGATCACCACCATCAGCACCGGGGCTATGGCATTAACCTATGCCTTGGTTGGGAATTATGGCCTTGACGATCAAAGGGCGGCTTCAGATGAGGCCCTGCGAAAAATTTTCACGGAAACGTCAGAGGACGATCTGATTGAAAAGAAAGGGCTGTTTTCGATAATATCGACCAATTCACTGGCCAATACAGAAGGGCTGGGCAGGATGCTGGATGAGGCCGTAAAAACCTTTGTTCCCATGGTGGCAAATTGGCCGGAACAAGGTAAATGGATGGGAAAGTCTGCTTTTGTCGGCATGGTAAATATGGATGATGGCAGATTTTATGTGGTTGACCTGCTCCATGTTGCCCGCCATACCAAAATTGATCCTCATGCGCAGGATTGCTATAAGGAGGTCATTCTGGCCTCATCGGCGGAACCGGTGAATTTCCCGCCGCGTTTTATCACCACCAATCCAACGGTCCCCGATGGGGGAAATATGTATGTGGATGGTGGTCTGCGTTTTGGCTTGTTTTGGAACGAGAACCTGAAGGCGATCAAAGACCGTGAAATGGACATAGAGGTTTATGTTATTGTGAATGGCGATTTGGCCACGAATTCATTTGTCTGTCATGATGAGGGTGGCTGTTACACAGAGAAGAAGACCATTAAAAATAAGGTGTTGGATATTGCCAAGCGGTCATCCACCATTGTAACGGATCAGCTCTATATAGGGTCACTTAACAGAATATACTGGAATTTGGTGAAGGAATTTGGCGTGGGGAATTTCGTCATGAATTACACATATATCAAGCCGGAATATATTGAAAGGGAATATGGCCGGAACAAGAATTGCAGGAAAAGCACCAGCTTATTCGATCCTGTCTATATGAAATGTTTGTATAATATCGGTGTTGAAGTCGCTGAAACATGGGATTGGCAGGAATTTCAACCGTAGAACAATATCCTATTCTGGCAGAAGGCTATTTTGTGCCAATATATGACCCGCAAGATATAATGATCCACAGATCAGCACGCGCACAGGGCCTGCGGTGTCAATTGACCGAAGCGCCTCTGCCACTGACGGGGCACTTTGGGCATTCAGGCCAGATTTTCGGGCCAGTTTAGTTATGGCATCTGCATTATGGCTGTCCTCGCCCATGACTTTGACGCCGTAGAATTTCGCCACATGACCCGCGATGGGGGTCAAAAAACCGACCGCATCCTTATTGGCCATCATGCCGCAGATTATATAGAGGGGCCGCTTGTCCGGGGCGGCAAAAAAATCTGTCAATATCTGTCCCGCCGCCGGATTATGGCCGCCGTCCAGCCATAGCGCACTGCCCATGGGCAACATCCGGCCATGAGGGCTGTCCGTTATATCTTGCAGGCGCGCGGGCCAATGGGCGGATGTGATGCCCCGGGCGACCTCATCCGAAGTGACGGCGACCGTATCCTGATGGCGCAGGCAGGCAATGGCCAGCCCCGCATTGGTGATTTGATGGGGACCATGCAAATTGGGGCGGGGCAGGCTGA
>JAADFR010000040.1 GCA_013152755.1 Alphaproteobacteria bacterium | reverse complement strand
CCTCCGTTGATCCGGCGGAAATTGCCCATTTCTCTGCCATGGCCGCAACCTGGTGGGACCCGAACGGGCCGTTCAAGCCCCTGCATAAGCTTAACCCCACCCGTATTGGCTATGCCCGGGACAGCCTGTGCGGACATTTCAACCGCAGCCCCCATGATCCCTTGCCCCTGAAGGGTCTGAGGGTTCTGGACATTGGATGCGGCGGCGGGCTTTTATCGGAACCCATGGCCCGGCTGGGCGCCACCATAGTTGGGGCCGATGCCTCGGAAAAGAATATCAAAACCGCACAGGCCCACGCCCAGGACATGGGGGTTACCATTGACTACCGCAATATCACGGCGGAGGAACTGGCCGCATCCGGTGAAAAATTCGATGCCATCCTGAATATGGAGGTCATCGAGCATGTGGCGGATATTCCGTCCTTTCTGGGGGCCTGTCACAGCCTGCTGAAAGAAGAGGGCTGTATGGTGATGTCAACCCTGAACCGGACGGCAAAATCATGGGCCATGGCCATCGCCGGGGCGGAATATATTATGCGTTGGTTGCCCGTTGGCACCCATGACTGGCATAAATTCCTCAAACCCTCAGAACTGGCGCGGGCCTTGATGGACAGTTGTTTTGACGTCACAGACCTGAAAGGCATGGTTTATCACCCCCTTTCCGCCGAATGGTCGCTGGATGATAAGGATTTTTCGGTGAATTATCTGGCCCTTGCCCAAAAAATGAAAAGCAAATAGCTCATGGATAAGCCGGCAAAAACATGCCACCCGCGTATCTGGCGACCGGATAGCGACATCATCGAACAACGCCATGTGGCCAGCGAAATCCCGCTGGCGCTGGAATATAATTGCATCAGCCATGCAGTTATGATGATCTCGCCCATGGATATTGAAGATTTTGCCATAGGTTTCAGCCTGACCGAGGGCATCATTGATCAGCTTGATGACATTATGGACATAAATATTACCCCCGCCGACAAGGGCTATATCGGCGCGCTGGAAATAACGCCGGACTGTTTTAGCCGCCTTGACCAATTTAAACGCACATTGGCCGGGCGCACCGGCTGTGGCCTGTGCGGTGTTGATCGCCTTGACCATGCCATCCGGCCCCTGAATAAGATAAAAAGCCAACTAACCCTAACGCCGGAAGTTGTCTATAATAGTATGCAACAGCTATCGGGGTTGCAGGTTCAGAATAAAAAAACCGGGGCGTTGCATGCCGCCGCCTTTGTTGCGAAGGGCGGCGAAATTCTTTGCGTGCGCGAGGATATTGGCCGCCATAATGCGCTGGACAAGCTGATCGGCCATATGATGCGTCACAAGATCAATCCGGCGAACGGCTTTGCTCTGATTACCAGCCGATGTAGTTTTGAGATGGTCCATAAATGCGCGACCTTTGGCATACCGATACTGGCGGCAGTTTCTGCGACCACTGATCTGGCCTTGAAGCTGGCGGAAGAATCAGGCTTAAGCCTGATCGCCTTTACCCGGCGGGATGGGATGAATATCTATGCGGACCCGGACTCCAGATTACGCTGACCGTCACAGGAATTTTTCCGCTTCGGTCAAATCCTGCCTGACATTGATATTAAAAAACGGGTCCGGGTTTTTTTCTGACCAGACAACTTCTCTGTGGGTATGCCGCCGCACCCACCACATGACCCGCCGTTCTCCGCTGTTCAGATAATCCCGCAGGTCATCTGCCAGCGCTATAGGCCAATAGCCCATCACCGGATGGGGCCGCCCGGCGGAGCTGGCGATGGTCAAACCCTCTCCCCCCTCCGTTAAGCGCGCTATATAATCTTCAGGGAAAAACGGGCAATCGCTGGAAAAGGTGATGATTTGATCATAGCCCCTGTCTTTTGCTGACGTCATGGCGGCAAGAATTCCGCCAAGAGGTCCGGCGTCCGGGAGGCTGTCCGGGATAATATCCAGATCATAGGCCTTTACCCGGTCTGGATCACCGTTCACATTCAACATTATATCAGGGATTTGTTTTTTTGCCCGGTCGATAATATGACCCAGCAATGTTGTACGACCAAAAGGGGCCAGAAATTTATCATTGAGGGATTTATCATCCGGGCCGGACTTATCCCGAAATCTTTGTGACTGCCCCCCGGCTATGATAACGCCCAGCGTCTTGTTCAACTGTCCAGTTTACCAAGGCCCGGAACCGGCAGAATATCAACGCCGTCCGTCAAAAGTTCCTCGGTCTCCTCCAGCGTGGCCTCGCCGTAAATGCCCCGGTTTTCTGAAAGGCCATCATGAATGTCACGGGCTTCCTTAGCAAAATTCTCGCCCACATACTCACATTCTTTTTTCACATGGTTGCGGTATTTTTTCATAGTCTCATGCATATGGTCCAGCGCCCGTTTCACATCCTCGGCACTGGCTTCCATGCTGTCGGGCACATTGGCACTGGCGGCAACCATATGGTCGGCAGCAAATTCAGCCAGAGGAAGTTCGATGTCTGATTTAATATTGCCTTTGGCCGGAATATTAGGCGACATCAGGGATTTCACCACATCCGTACTGCCACAAAAGGGGCATTCCACATGACCATCGGATGCCTGTTGCTCATAGGCTTCACTATTTCGAAACCACGCCTCAAACACATGGTTCTCTTCACATTTAAGATCAAAAACGATCATACTCTAATCCTACTGGTAATAGCTAAATCTATATATTATCAGACAAAATAACCCGGTCATGTTTTAATGACGGTATTCGTGACCTTGCCTTTTCACTTAACGCCGGATCAATTTCCGCAACGACAACACCCACATCTTGTCCACCATCATCTATTATATTGCCCCACGGGTCAACAAAAAGTGAGTGGCCGAATGTTTCTCTTGCCGCGCCGGTGGCACTCATATGGCTTCCGGTCTGGGCCGGGGCAAAGACAAAGGCCCCGTTTTCAATGGCCCGCGCCCGGAGCAAAATATGCCAGTGCGCCTTGCCTGTAACCTGCGTAAAGGCCGCCGGAACCGTTAAAATCCCGGCCCCCGCCTGTGCCAGCATCCGGTACAAATGGGGAAAGCGCAGGTCATAACAAATGCTCAGACCTATTTTTCCAAAAGGGGTTGCGGCCAAGACAGCGCGCTCCCCCGCCGCATAGGACCGGGATTCCCGATATTGTTCACCGCCGGGCAAATCCACATCAAACATATGAATCTTGTCATAATAGGCCGTAATCCGGCCATCCGGCGACAGGACATAGCAGCGGTTGGCAATCCTGTCCCCAACCCTGACCGCCATAGAGCCGATCACCAGCCAGATATTCAGGTCCGAGGCCAAGGCCCGAAAGACCGGCAGGCTTGGATCTTCCGCTTCACTATATATCTTGTCCAGCAGAGCCGCGCGGTCCAGTTCGATCAATGTGGTCATTTCCGGGGTCAGAATGATCTGTGCCCCTTGCGCCGCCGCCGCCCGGATCAACGTCTCTGCCGAGGCCATATTCTCTGCCCGGTTGTTGGTGGAGGACATCTGAACCAAACCGGCCCTGAATTTATTCGGAGCGCTCATCAGGCCAGCAGGGAATCCAGTTTCCCGGCCCTCTCCAGCGCATAAAGCTCGTCACAGCCACCCACATGGGTATCACCGATAAATATCTGCGGCACCGTATGGCTACCGTTGGCCCGGCCTAGCATAATGGGCCGCTGATCCGGATGGCGGCCAATGTCAATTTCATCATATTTCTGGCCTTTCTTTTTGAGCAGAGACTTTGCCCCCACACAATAGGGGCAGAGCAGTTTGGTATAGATGGTAATTTTTGTCATATTCGTCGCTTCGGTTAATAACGGTTGCGCCATATATTAGGGCGAGAACAGATTATTTCAATAGCTTATCTTTGGCAGACCCGCGCGATAGTCAGGATATGCACCGCTCCGGCACCGGCACGTTTTAATATCTGCGCGCAGGCCTGAACCGTGGCCCCGGTGGTATAAACATCATCAATCAGGACAATGGTTCGGTCCTTCACATCGCCGCCGTATTTTGGGTTTAGCCGGAAAGCTCCGGCCACATTGCGGCGGCGATGGCTATGATTGCCCTCCTGCGGCGGCGTATGTTTCCGGCGAATGAGCAGATCAGGGCAATGGTCAAGGGCCTTTTTGCGCGCAAAAGCTCCGGCGATCAACGCGGCCTGGTTATAGCGGCGTTTTTGAAGACGTTTTTTATGGAGCGGTACCGGTACAACGATGGCCCCTGCCACCCCCAGACCATGGCTGGCCTGCACCAAAAGCTGGCTGAAGAAATCGCCGTAATCGGTCCGGTCGCCATGTTTGAAGGAAATGATCATCCGCCGGGAGCCGTCATCATAGCGCACCGCCGCCCGCGCCCGGTCAAAAGCCGGAGGGTGGCTCAAACACTGGCCACATAATGACCCCGCTACGCCGTGATCAAAATCGAACGGATAACCACAACATGCGCAGGCCGAACCCTGTAAAAATGTCAATTCCTTCCAGCAATCAGAACAGATACGGCCATTATCCTGCGCCCCCACCCCGCAGGACAGGCAGCGCGGCGGCAACAATTGGTCCAGCAGACGCGCAGGCCACTTTCCTATATGTCGTTTCAGATTACTTTTGATCATTGCCCGCATTTGGTCTTTTCCTTCAGGGCCAAAAATGTCATATAGGCAGTATGACAAAAAGCACCCAGCCTGACAATCCATCATATATTTTTGACCGCAAAGCCCTGCGCCAGAACCGGGGCCGGGCGGCCGCGCATTTTGCCGATTATGATTTTCTGATCCGGGAGGTGGCCGCGCGGCTCCATGACAAATATTGCGATATAAACCGGGATTTCCAGAATATTCTGGACCTTGGGTGCCGGGACGGGGGCCTTGGAAAACTATTAGTGGACAAACAGGTTATTGGACAGGATTTATCAGATAACTTCTCCGGCATCAGTCTTCAGGCTGACGAAGAATTTCTGCCTTTCAAGCCGAAATCTCTGGACCTCGTCCTCAGCAACCTCAGCCTTCATACGGTCAATGATTTGCCCGGTTGTCTGGCCCAGATCATGAGCTGCCTGAAGCCCGACGGCCTGTTCCTCTGTGCCCTGTTTGGCGGGGAGACCCTCAGCGAATTGCGCCATTGTCTGATGGAAGCCGAAATGAATGTCCGCGGCGGGGCCAGCCCACGCATTGCCCCCTTTATGGACTTGCGGGACGGCGGCGCATTATTACAGCGCGCCGGATTTGCCCTGCCCGTGGCAGAGGTGGACCGGATTACGGTGACCTATGAAAATGCTTTCAAATTGATGGCAGATTTAAAAGGTATGGGCGAGAGCAACATCCTCACCAAACGATTCCGGGGCCTGACATCACCGCGCCTTATGATGGAATGTGCCAGGATTTATCAGGAAAAATTCACCGACGACCGAGGCCGGATTACGGCCACATTCGACATCATATACCTCATGGGCTGGTCCCCCCACAAAAGCCAGCAACAACCCCTGAAACCAGGACAAGGCAAAGTGAGTTTGACGGAAGTTTTTGGCCAAAAACCTGATGGGTAAAATTACAAAAAATCCCGGATCATGGCAATGAGGGGTTCGTCGGCGGGGGGCATGGGATGGTTTTTCAGGTCGTCTATTCTGACCCATTTTAAATTCTGTCCCTCTTGTGCCATAAGAATTCCGTCCCAGCGGCGGCAGAGGAATGTGGGCATCAGCAGGTGAAAATCCGGGTAGGTATGAGAAGCAAAAACAAACGGCGCGAGGCAAGCCTCGGTCACGTCAATATTCAGTTCCTCATTCAATTCCCGGATCAAGGCCCGTTCCGGGGTTTCGCCCGGTTCCACCTTGCCGCCGGGGAACTCCCACAGTCCGGCCATGCTCTTGCCCGCCGGACGTTGGGCCAATAAAATGCGGCCATCAATATCAATCATGATCACAGCCGAGACCAATATGAGCTTTACCGGACCCGTGGGACGATCCGGCACCTGTGGGCAGAGATCCGTCATGTTTTAGTCCAGTCTTCTATGCGCAGGCGGTAAAATTCGCTGCACCCCTCACAATGGCTATCCCGGTCATGGGCCTCTGGCACTGCGCCCTCATGTATAAAGCCAACTTTCTCCAATATGCGGCGGGAACCTTTGTTAGCCACCGCCGTCTGGGCCACATAGCTTTTGATGATCCCGGTCTCAAATCCCGCGCCCAGGGCCGCATTCAGCAATTCCGTGCCCAGTCCCTTGCCCCAGAAATCCGGATGCATCCAATAGCCAACTTCTGTTTCTTCTGTCACGGTAAAAATACGAATGCCCCCCATATGACGGCCCGAGGTCTTGTCGGTCATGGCATAACGGATTGAACTGCCATCCTGAAATTGTGCCATAGCATCAGCAATGAATTTCACACCATCCTCTTGGCTATAGGGGAAGGGGATATTGGTGGACAACCATTGGGTCACATCCCAATTGCCCAATATTTCCACATGGGCCGCCGTATCCTGCGGGCCAAAGGGCCGGAGCCACATCCGGTCTGTTTCTATTTCCTCTGGAAAATACATCTCAGCTCCGATAATCCGCATTTATATCAATATAACCATGGGTCAAATCGCAAGTCCAGACCGTTGCCTGTCCCTCCCCAATGCCCACATCAACGGTGATGTCAATATTTTGTCCTTTAAGGTGGGCGGTGCAGGCGGCCTCGTCATAGCTCGGAACCGCCATGCCGAACTCGGTTACTTTCTGGCCGCCGATGGTGATCTCCAGCTTATCCCGGTCGGCGGCTTCCCCGGCCTTGCCCACGGCCATAACAATGCGGCCCCAATTGGCATCCTCGCCCGCGATGGCAGTCTTGACCAGCGGTGAATTGGCAATGCTGAAGGCAATGACTTTGGCGGCCCGATCATCCTCGGCGCCGCTGACGGTGATGGTGATGAATTTGCTGGCCCCTTCGCCGTCACGCACCACCTGATGGGCCAGGTCCAGCAACAAATCCTGAAAAGCCGCCCGAAATTCAGCAAGGCACGGATCATGGAGGTCGGTAATTTCAGTCTGTCCGGTGGCAAAGGCCATCAAGGTATCAGAGGTCGACGTATCACTATCCACCGTGATGGCGTTAAAACTGTTATCAGCGGCCTCCTTCAACAGGCTTTGCAAAGCATGCTGGCTCAGGCCCGCGTCGGTAAAGACATAGGCCAGCATGGTCGCCATATCCGGGGCGATCATGCCGGAGCCTTTCGCTATGCCGCAGATTGTGACTTCTGTACCGTTAATCTGCACCCGCCGCACGGCTCCCTTGGCAAAAGTATCGGTGGTCAGGATAGCCTGCGCCGCCGCCGCAAAGCCACCGCCGGACAGATCATCAACAATGGCGTCCATATGGGCAGTGATCTTGTCTGCCTCTAATACTTCGCCGATCACCCCGGTTGAGGAAATATAAATCTCATTCCGCGCGCAGCCGAGTTTACCCGACAGGCTGTCAACGGTCATGGCCATGGCCCGGTCCCCGGCCTTGCCGGTGAAGGCATTGGCATTGCCCGCATTGACCAACAACGCCCGGGCTTTCTTGCCCAGAGACAAATGTTTTCGGCACAGGTCAACCGGGGCCGCAGCGGTGCGCGAGCGGGTAAAAACCCCGGCCACGGTTGCGCCGTGAGGAAAGGAGACACAGAGCAGATCATCCCGGCCTCGATATTTCATTCCCGTGGCCGCTGTGGCCATCTCAACCCCCTTTATATGGGGGAGATCAGGAAACGACTCCGGGGCCAAAGGGGATATTTTTGTTACGTTCGCCATGCTTTACTGTCTTGCCTTAATCATTTAATTTTCTTTCTGTTATCAAGCATATAACCCGCCCGGTGAAATATTGTCCAATATTTCCGGCTTTTTCACATAAAATAAAGGTATTTCTGCTTTTTTATCATGCCATAGGACGGATCAGTCATTGACAGACAGGCGGGACGCTCTTATCTGTTCTATGTATTTTTGGTGAAACGGGCTGGCATTCCATGTGACCCGCAAACCCGGTAGTTTAAGGAAATAAAATAAAATGTTGGGAATGGGCAAGATTGCCAAAAAAGTTTTTGGAAACGCCAATGGTCGCTATATCAAACGCCTTCAGCCACGGGTCAAGGCCATTAATGCGCTGGAAGAAGATATTCAGAAATTGTCTGATGAGGAACTTCGCGCCAAGACCGAAGAATTCCGTGCCCGCCTGAAGGACGGCGCAACATTGGACAGTCTGCTGGCTGAGGCCTTTGCCACCGTACGGGAAGCCGCCGTGCGCACCCTGGGCCAACGCCATTATGACGTACAGTTGATCGGCGGTATTGTCCTCCATGAATGTAAAATTTCCGAGATGAAAACCGGTGAGGGCAAGACTCTTGTCTCCACTTTGGCCGGCTATCTGAACGCCCTGCCCGGCAAGGGAGTTCATATCGTCACCGTCAATGATTATCTGGCGAGCCGCGATTCGGCCTGGATGGGACGGGTGTTTGAATTCCTTGGCATGACCACGGGCTGCATCATTCCCAATATGGATGACGAGGCCCGCAAGCAGGCCTACGCCGCCGATATTACCTATGCCACCAATAATGAGCTGGGCTTTGATTATCTGCGCGATAACATGAAATTCCACCCCGATGCCATGGTACAGCGCCCCCCGTCTTTTGCCATCGTGGATGAGGTGGACAGTATCCTCATTGATGAGGCCCGCACCCCCTTGGTAATCTCCGGCCCGACCGAAGATAAGTCAGATCTTTATGTCTCCATTAACAAGATCATTCCTGAACTTAATGCAGAAGATTACGAGGTTGATGAAAAGGCCCGCTCCGTCACCCTGACCGAAGAAGGCATGGAACATCTGGAACAGATCCTGATCGAACATGACCTGATCAAAGGCGAGAATATGTATGATTTCGGCAATGTGGCCGTAGTTCATCATGTGAATCAGGCCCTGCGCGCCCATACATTATTCACCCGGGAAAAAGACTATATCGTCAAGAATAACGAAGTGATCATCATTGATGAATTTACTGGCCGGATGATGGAAGGCCGGCGTTTTTCCGATGGCTTGCATCAGGCATTGGAAGCTAAGGAAGATGCTGAAATTCAAAGCGAAAACCAGACCTTAGCCTCAGTCACTTTCCAGAATTATTTCAGGCTCTACCCGCGCCTGTCCGGCATGACCGGAACCGCCCTGACCGAAGAGGCGGAATTTGGTGAGATTTACGGCCTTGGGGTCATTGAAATTCCCACTCACCTACCCATTGGCCGGGTCGATGATGATGATGAAATCTATCGCACAGCCACAGAAAAATTCAATGCCATCGTCGATCAGATTGTGATCTGCCAAAAGGCCGGGCAACCCATTCTGGTAGGGACCGTCAGCATTGAACGTTCAGAATATCTGTCCGATATGCTTAAAGAACGCAAGATCAAACATAACGTACTGAACGCCAAATTCCATGAGCAGGAAGCCTATATCATTGGGCAGGCAGGCCGTTACAGCGCGGTGACCATCGCCACCAATATGGCCGGGCGTGGCACCGATATTCAGCTTGGCGGTAATCTGGACATGCGTCTGGAGGCCGAAATTGATGACATTGACGAAACCGCCCGCAAAAAAACCGCCGACAAGATCATTGCCGAGGTGGCCGCAGAAAAAGAAAAAGTCATTGCCGCAGGCGGGCTTTATGTTCTGGGCACTGAACGCCATGAAAGCCGGCGCATAGACAACCAGCTTCGCGGTCGGTCCGGACGGCAAGGTGACCCCGGCCATTCCAAATTCTTCCTGAGCATGGAAGACGACCTGATGCGCATCTTTGGCGGCGAGCGTATGGATAGCCTGATGCAGAAATTCGGCTTTGAAGAAGGCGAATCCCTGATCCACCCGTGGCTGAACCGGGCCGTTGAAAAATCTCAGGAAAAGGTGGAAGCCAGAAACTATGAAATCCGCAAAAACCTGCTGAAATTTGACAATGTGATGAATGACCAGCGCAAGGCCATCTATGACCAGCGCCGGGAAGTTATGGTTAGCGATGACCTGACCGAAACCCTGAACGATATGCGCGCACAAGTGATCGAAGATCTGGTGGAAACCCATATTCCGCCCCGGGCCTACCCCCAGGATTGGGATGCAGACGGTATCAGCGAAGAAGTCACACGCATTTTTGGCCGGGATTTTAGCCTGAGGGACTGGATCAATGAAGAGGGCATCGATTCCGGAGCCTTTGAAGACCGCCTGATTGAAGAAGCCGACCGTTTCATGGCCAAACGCGCCGCCGATATTGGCCCGGAGATCATGCGGCAGGTGGAACGCAGTCTGTTGCTTCAGGCCATTGACCGTTACTGGAAAGAACATCTGGCCCAGCTTGATCATCTACGCCAAGTAATTCAGCTTCGCGCTTATGGCCAACGTGACCCGCTCAATGAATATAAGACCGAGGCCTTCGCCATGTTTGAAAGCATGCTGGAGGAAACCCGGGATAATGTGATCATGTTGCTGGCCCATATTGAAATTCAGACCGAACAACAAGTTCCCGCCCTGCCGGAGCCGGATCTAAGCAGTTTAAATGTAAGCCATATTGACCCCACCACCGGCGAAAATGACGCGACAGCCCTTGACCCCGACGACCCTAGAACATGGGGCAATATTTCCCGCAACGCCCAATGCCCCTGTGGCTCAGGCGAAAAGTACAAACATTGTCACGGAAAAGTCGTGCCAAAAGTTGGCCGAAATGATCAATGCCCCTGCGGGTCCGGCAAAAAATACAAACATTGCCACGGAGCTATATAAGGTCAGGCAGCTTTAAAGCCCCACCTTGCCCATATTAAGGAATTTTTCCCGGCGCAGGTTTTTGAGCTTGTCACCGCCGAGGGCGGACAATTCATTGAGCGACGCATCCAGTGATTTCCGGATGGTTTTCATGGTCAGGGCATGGTCGCGGTGGGCGCCGCCGACCGGCTCCGGTATTATCTCGTCAATCACCTGTAGTTTCAGCAGATCCTGCGCGGTAATTTTCAGAGCGTTGGCCGCATCCTCGGCCTTATCAGAAGTCCGCCACAGGATAGACGCGCAACCTTCCGGCGATAACCGAATAGACCGCATGTTCCATCATCAAAACCCGGTTACCTGCCGCCAGCGCCACCGCGCCGCCGGAACCACCTTCGCCCACGATGACTGATACCAGAGGCACCTTCAGCCCAAGGCAGGCTTCCGTGGAGCGGGCAATGGCCTCGGCCTGTCCCCGTTCCTCGGCCCCAACACCAGGGTAGGCCCCGGACGTATCCACCAATGTGATCACCGGAATATCAAACTGTTCGGCCATTTTCAGCAGACGGATGGTTTTCCGATAACCTTCAGGCCGAGCCATGCCAAAATTATGTTTCAGACGACTTTCCGTGTCATGGCCCTTTTCATGGCCAATCACCATGACGCTCTGGCCTTTAAAACGGCCAAGACCGCCCATGATTGCCACATCATCGGAAAAGGCCCGGTCCCCGGCCAGAGGCATAAAATCCTCAATCAGACTTTCCACATAATCCTTGAAATGGGGTCGTTCGGGGTGGCGGGCGACCTTTATTTTCTGCCACGGGGTCAATTTGCTGTAGGTATCCCGCAA
>JAADFR010000039.1 GCA_013152755.1 Alphaproteobacteria bacterium | reverse complement strand
CTGAATACGGTTGCGGTTCCGGCGGGCTGCGCCAGCAACGCTCCGCTGAATTGCCGTCAGGAAAAGACCTATAACAAGCTGCAACCAAAAGTTTCCATAAAATATGCGGTCAATGAGACAGCTAATCTTTATGCCTCTTACGGTGAGGGCTTTCGCAGTGGTCAGTTTAACCAGTTCGGTGTTGGTGCGGCGGCGGCGGGTGCGGGCGTGAACGGGGTCAAGGATACCGTGGATGCGGAAATCACCAAGACCTTTGAGGTTGGGTTCAAAAGTGACCTTATGGAAAACCGTCTGCGGTTGAACGCGGCCGTCTTCCATACCAAAACCAATCCGCTGTATTTTGTTTTTATCGGGGCTGTAGGCGCGCAAGCACTGGTTAATATTGATGAGGTTCGGCTTATGGGCGGCGAAATCGAGGCCGTGGCCAAAGTGGGCGGCGGTCTGGATGTCTATGCCTCATTCGGCTATACGGACAGCAAAATTCTGGCCAATAGCCTCAATCCGGCGACCATCGGAAATGAGGCGCCCTATATTGCCAAAACAACCCTGAACCTTGGTGCGCAATATCGGGCGGATATTACGGACGCAATGGGCCTGATTGCCCGGGTGGATTATGAGCGGCGTGGGGCGCAATTCTGGGATCCGGAAAATTCCACAGCCCGCAGCGCCCTTGATCTGGTCAATGCTCGTATCGGGTTTGAGGACACGGATGGCAAATGGTCGGTCATTGGATCGGTGCGTAACCTGACTGACAAGGCCTATAACTCTGAATGGGTGTCGGGCGGTTTTGCCCATCCGGCACAGCCCCGCACATGGCATCTTGATGTGAAGATGAACTTCTAGAATAGCCTTTGAAGTCTGACGAAAAGGGATTTTTTATGAAGATTTACCCAACCATACTCATGCCCGGAACGCTGGAGATCACTGAATTGTTTGAGGTCGCCGGGATGGCGGGGGTGCCCACCAACCTGAATGTTGGGGTTGCCGGTTTCCCAGGTGGGTTGCGCCATCCGGCGGAGGGTATGGCGGCCCATGATCAGGATGAAATTTCCATCGTTCTGGACGGCAGCTTCCTTCTGGAAACCAAAGACGGTGAACATCTGTGTAAAAGCGGGGATGTGATTCACATTCCCGCGGGCGAGGACCATGCCTCAACCGCACAGGGAAACAGCAAGGTTTTTTATGTTCTGTTCGGTGAAAACCATAATTTAGTTAAGGATTAAACATGCGTGCAGCAAGTGATGTGGGCGGGACTTTCACCGACCTTGTCTATTATGATTATGACGCCACATCGGGCAAAAGCGGCCCGGTTCGTGTCGCCAAGGCCGATACCACCCCGCCGAATTTTGAACAGGGTGTCATGGACAGCATTCACAAGGCTGGCCTGAAACCGGCGGAGATGACTTTTTTCGCCCATGGCTCCACGGTGATCATCAACGCGCTGACCGAACGCAAGGGGGTTAAAACCGCCCTGATCACCACAAAAGGCTTTCGCGATGTGCTGGAAATCGCCCGGGGTAATCGCCCGGATTTGTTTAACTTTAATTTCCGCAAACCAAAGCCCTTTGTGGACCGTTACCTGCGGCTGGAACTGGATGAACGAACCACTTACAAGGGGGCAGTGCAAAAGCCGGTGGACCTGTCACCGCTTTCACAGCAGCTCGACTATTTAAAGGCCGAGGGGGTAGAGGCCATCGCCATTAGTTTCCTGCATGCTTACCTGAATTCAGAGAATGAGCAGGCGGTGGTCACAGAAATTAACAAACTCTGGCCCGAAGTTTCTGTGCTGGCCTCTAGCGAGATCAGTCGGGAATGGCGGGAATATGAACGCACCAACACCACGGTTCTGTCGGCCTATGTGCATCCTATCGCCCAAAAATATATTGAATCTCTGGAAAGCAAACTGGCCGGGGAAGGCTTTACGGAGCCGCCCTATATGATGCAGTCCAATGGCGGCATCGCCACCGTGCAAAGCGCCAAGGACAATCCCATCAGCATGGTTGAATCCGGCCCCGCCAGCGGCATTTTTGCCGCCGCCTATCTGGGCAATATGATCGGTGAGAAAAACCTTGTGGTTCTGGATATTGGCGGCACGACGGCGAAATGTGCTTTGATAGAGGATGGTGATGTCAAGGTGACCACGGAATATTATATCGAAAAAGATGCCAAATCGCCGGGCTATCCCATACAGACTCCGGTATCTGAAATTGTGGAAATTGGCAATGGCGGCGGCAGTATCGCCTGGATTGATACGGGCGGCAAACTTCATGTGGGGCCGCAATCCGCCGGGGCCATGCCGGGACCGGCGGCGTATGGCCGGGGCGGCACGAAACCAACCACAACGGATTCCAATCTCATTTTGGGACGGATTGACAAGGATTGCTTTGTCGGCGGTGAAGTGGTGCCGGATATGGCGGCAGTGGAACAGGCTTTCGCCCCGATCATGGCGGGCCTTGGGGTCAGCCTGATAGAGGCGGCGCGCGGTGTGGTGCGTATCGCCAATGCCAATATGACCAATGCCCTGCGCCTTGTGTCCACAAATAAGGGCTATGACCCCCGTGACTTTGCCTTGATCGCTTTTGGCGGCGGCGGGGCCATGCATGCGGTGGCGCTGGCCGAAGAACTGAAAATCCCCAAGGTGATTGTGCCGGTAAATTCCTCGGTTTTTTCCGCTTGGGGCATGTTGCTCACCGACCTGCGCCGGGATTATCTGCAAACCCATCCCCTGTTGGTGGCGCCTGAGAATGCCCATTTATTTGCCGATGAGTTCCAAAGCCTGAAAGACAAGGCCCAGGCGGATTATGACGGTGACGGCGTGGACGGGGCGGCGGAGATCGTTTTCGAATATCTGGCCGACCTGCGCTATGTGGGACAGGAACATACGGTCAAAGTCACACTTCCCCTTGATTCGGCTGGCGATATTGATCTGGCACAAACCATTGAGCAGTTTCACGGGGTCTATGAAAAACGCTATAGCTATCGTCTGGACGGGGCGGTTCAATTGGTGAATTTTCACCTGATTGCCCGGATAGAGGTGCCAAAACCACCGCTGGCCAAAAAAGAGATTACCGGGCGGGCGTTATCGGATGTGATATTGCATGAGCGCGTGGTGGATTTTGATCAACACGGCATTCATCAGGCCACGGTCTATGACGGCTTGGCGCTGGAACCGGGCATGGGTTTTGACGGTCCGGCCATCATACAGGAACCATCGGCGACGTTGGTGATCTCCCCCGGTCACCGGGCCAGCGTTGACGGTTACGGCAATTATATTATCCAGTTGGATTTTACCGAGAAGGGGGCGTAAATATGGACATTTTCACCACGGAAATTATCAAGGATTCATTGGTCGCGCTGGGCGATGAAATGTTCAACGCCATGGTCCGCACCAGCATGAGCCCGATCATTTATGAAACCACGGATTTCGCCGTTGGGGCCACCGATGCGCAGGGCAATCTTCTGGCGCAGGGTAATGGGGTCACGGCCTTTCTGGCCACGCTGGACACCGCCGTGCAAAGCGCATTAGAGCGTTTTCCAAATGAAGGCGATATTCGCCCCGGTGATGTGATTATCACCAATTCTCCCTATCTGGGCGGCGGCACCCATCTGTCGGATGTGGTGATTATCCTGCCGGTATTTCATGAGGATATACTGGTCGCCTTTACCGTCAACAAGGCCCATTGGACAGAGGTCGGCGGCACAGAACCGGGCAGTGTCTCCACCAGAGCCACGGAAATTTTTCAGGAGGGCCTGCATTTTAAATTCCTGAAGCTCTATGATGAGGGCCGGATCAATGAGGCGCTTGTGGGCATTATCGAGGCCAATGTGCGCCTGCCCGAAAGCACGCTGGGCGATATGCATGCGGGCGTGGCGGCGGCGCGGGTCGGGGCCAGACGTATTCTTGAGCTGATCGAAAAATACGACAGGCCGTCGGTGCTTCATGCCATGGTGGAATTATTGAATTATGGTGAGCGCATGACCGAGGCCGAGCTTCTGAAACTGCCTCAGGGCGAATATGAGGCCGAGGGCATTGTAGAGGATGACGGGCTGGGCAACGGGCCGTTCACGGTTCGGGTAAAGGTCACCATTGGGGATGGTAAAATGATCGCCGATTATACCGGTACGGACGGGCAGGTTGCGGGGCCGATCAACTGTTCTTATACCGGCCTTGTGACCGGGGCGCGGTGCCTGTTCAAGGCGGTGACGGATTCTGAAATCCCGGCCAACGGCGGCTGTTTTCGCGCGCTGGAGATCATATGCCCCATGGGGACCATCATCAGCGCCCAGTCCCCGGCCCCGGTATCGCTCTATTATGAACCTTTGATCGCGGCCATTGATGTGATGTGGAAGGCCTTGGCCCCGGTGATGCCGGACCGCCTGCCTGCCGGACATCAGCGCAGTGTGGGGGCCACCTTCCTCAGCGGCAATCACCCGGATACGGGGGAGCTGTTCGTGATGGGGGAACCGCTGGTCGGCGGCTGGGGGGCGAGTGAGGATAAGGATGGAGACAGCGGTCAATTCTGCTGTGCCAATGGCGAGACTTTTAATATCCCCACGGAATTATTTGAAAACCGGTACGGCGTACAGGTGGAACAATATGCTTTCCATGATGCGGACGGCGGCGCGGGTGAATATCGCGGCGGCAAGGGGGTTGTACTGGACTATAAAATCACCTCTGATGTGGCCTACCTGACCTATGCGGCATCCCAGACAATCTCCCGGCCCTGGGCCATGGAGGGCGGGCAGGAAGGCTCCAATAACTATGCGCTGATTTTACGTAAAGATGGTAAGGTGGAACGCCATCATATGTGTACGGGCATCGCCGTTGAAAAGGGCGAAGTGGTCCGGCTTTATACCGGCACCGGCGGCGGCTACGGCGACCCCAAACGCCGCCCGAAAGCGCAGGTTTTGTCCGACATAAAAAATGGCTATATCACAGAGAAACAGGCGGCAGATTTTTATTTCCTGACGTGAGAAAACGTCAGGACACCCCGTTCTTATATAATATTACTGGATAACCAGCGCCTTGCTTCCTCTAGGTCCATGTTACGGCGTTTGGCGTAATCTTCCAGCTGGTCTTCGGCGATTTTGCCGATGCCGAAATATTGGGATTTCGGATGGCTGAAATAATAGCCGGAAACGGCTGCCGTCGGCAACATGGCCATGCTGTCGGTCAGGGTGACACCGGCATTATTGGTGCCGTCCAGCAGCTTGAACAGGGCCGGTTTTGTGGTATGGTCCGGGCAGGCCGGATAGCCCGGCGCGGGGCGAATACCGTCATAACGCTCACGGATTAATTCCTCATTGCTCAGGGCCTCATCCGGCGCATAGCCCCAATATTCCTGGCGGACCTGTTGATGCATATGTTCGGCAAAGGCTTCCGCCAGACGGTCGGCCAGTGATTTGAGGAGAATATCATTAAAATCATCGAAAGTGGCCTGAAATTCTTTCAGCTTTTCCTCAATGCCGATGCCCGTTGTCACTACGAAGCCGCCCAGATAATCGGCTTTGCCGCTGTCCTGGGGAGCCACATAGTCGGCCAGACACATATTATAGCTGCCTTCGCGTTTGCGGATTTGCTGGCGCAGGAAAGGCACATTGTCCAGGATTTCCGTCCGGCTGTCATCGGTATATAGGGCCACATCATCGCCCACAGAGGCCGCAGGCCAGAAACCGATCACGGCCCGCGCGGTCAGCCATTTTTCATCCTGTATGGATTTCAGCATGGCCTCCGCATCGTGGAAAAGATTGCTGGCAATCTCGCCCACCACGTTATCTCTCAAAATCTTGGGATAAGTACCCGCAAGTTCCCATGTGCGGAAAAATGGCGTCCAGTCAATGCAATCCACCAGCTTGCCCAGATCATAATCGTCGAAAGACTTAACCCCCAGAAAGGACGGTTTCGGCGGGGTATAGGTGGCCCAGTCAATGGGAAATTTATTGGCCCGGCATTCGCCAATGGTGATCCGGTTTTTCGAAGATTTCTTCCGCGCATGGCGGTCGCGCACATCCTGATATTCATTGGCGACCTTGGCCACATAGTCGGCTTTCAGGGTATCGCTGAGCAGATTGCTCGCCACGCCCACCGCGCGGGACGCGTCCAGAACATGGATTACCGGATGGTCATAATTTGGCGCAATCTTAACCGCCGTATGAACCTTTGATGTGGTTGCCCCGCCGATCATCACCGGAATGGTGAAATCCTGCCGCTGCATTTCGCTGGCCACCTGTGACATTTCTTCCAGTGACGGCGTGATCAGGCCCGACAGGCCGATAATATCAACCTTTTCCTCTATTGCCGTCTTTAGAATTTTATCATAAGGCACCATAACCCCCAGATCGACGATCTCGTAATTATTGCATTGCAGGACCACACCGACAATATTCTTGCCGATGTCATGGACATCGCCCTTGACCGTGGCCATAAGGATTTTGCCCTTGGTGCTTATCCCGCCGGATTTTGCCTTTTCCGCCTCGATAAAAGGCAGCAGATAGGCCACCGACTGTTTCATCACCCGGGCAGATTTCACCACCTGAGGCAGGAACATCTGGCCCGAGCCAAACAGGTCGCCGACCCGGTTCATGCCGTCCATAAGCGGGCCTTCGATAACCTCCAGAGCCTGCGGATATTGCTGCCGCGCTTCTTCGGTGTCCTCTTCGATATAGGCGGTAATTCCCTTAACCAGAGAATGGGACAGACGCTGCGCCACCGGCTTTTCACGCCAGCTCAGGTCTTCGGTGATCTGAACGCCTTTCTCACCCCTGAATTTTTCGGCAATTTCCAGCAAACGGTCGGTGGCATCCGCGCGGCGGTTTAGGATCACATCCTCTACCCGTTCCCGAAGCTCCTCGTCAATTTCCGAATAGACCGTGATCAGACCAGCATTGACAATGCCCATATCCATGCCCGCTGTGATGGCGTGATAAAGAAAGACACTATGCATGGCTTCGCGCACCGGATTATTGCCCCGAAAGGAAAAAGACACATTGCTGACCCCGCCGGACACATGGCAAAAGGGCAAGGTTTCCTTAATGATGCGGGTGGCTTTGATGAAATCAACGCCGTAATTATTATGGTCCTCAATCCCGGTGGCCACTGCAAAGATATTGGGGTCAAAGATAATATCTTCCGGCGGAAAACCGACCTCATTGACCAAAATATTATAGGATTTGGTGCAGATTTCAACTTTCCGGTCCTGGGTATCCGCCTGTCCGTCTTCGTCAAAGGCCATGACCACCGCCGCCGCGCCATAATTCTTGATCAGCGTGGCTTGTTCTTTGAAGTTTTCAACGCCTTCCTTCATGGAGATACTATTGACCACGGCCTTGCCCTGAACGCATTTCAGGCCGGCCTCTATCACCGACCATTTGGAGCTGTCGATCATGATCGGCACCCGGGAAATATCCGGTTCGGACGCGATCAGATT
>JAADFR010000038.1 GCA_013152755.1 Alphaproteobacteria bacterium | reverse complement strand
CCACATACTCTTTGATCTGTTCCTGTAAATACCCGAGAACAAAAACAACTTCATTGATACCACAACTCTGAATGTGGGATAGCATCATTTCAAGTATCGTATTGCCACCGACTTTCAAGAGGCTTTTCGGACAGTTATCTGTTAAAGGCCTTATTCTGGAACCAACACCAGCGGCTAAAATAATGGCTTTCATTCTATTTTACTCTTTTCATTTTTCAATTTTAACTTTTTGACTGCGACCTATCTGGCGGCCTCTTTGCCATCCACGGGCGAGACCATAATAAATTTGACTGATAGCAAATATCCATAGCATCGGTGTGAGTTGATCAAGGATCAAGGCCAGAGATAACATGAAGATAAAGACGCCTTCGTTAAATAAAATGATTTTACGCTGTTCGCCTGCAAACCATTTTAAGTTTGCCAAAAGATCAAACTCAAGACCTGCTGTGGCGGTTTTTTGAGCATCTGCCTCTGCTAAGGATAATTTTTCCAGGTAATTGTTGTCGCGGGACATTTCAGTATAAATGGTGACATATTTCACATATCCCCGCAGAGAGTAGAAGGCCACGCCCGCAAAAGCTAAAAATACCGGCACTACATCATGAGATTGGGCATAAGCTGCATAGCCCACAGATCCAAACCAGATAGTGACCTGTATTTGATCAGTTAACTTGTCATAAAAGGCCCCTGATTGTGAGGTGCTTTTTCGATAGCGGGCCATTTGCCCATCCATACAGTCAAGGATATGGCTCAGGTGAATTAAAATCGCTGCCACAATAAAATTCATTGTTCCGCCTGCAAGGATAAACAGGGCAGATATGAGGGCGATGATGAAAGAAAAAAATGTAATCAAGTTCGGCGTGAGCCATTTAATATCAACAACAAAATAATTAACTGCAATTGCCAGGGGGGACGTGACAAAAGAAGACCACCACTCGTCATCTTTCGTTTTTGTTGCCCATAAACGGATAAGTTTCTTATTCATTCTTAATTTTTAGATACCAGAGAAGTATTTTCCGAATTTTCATTGGCGTAAGAAAATAGTGCTTGATGGTCATTGGCAGAGATGACGTTGATAATGTCGACCTGATCAAAATTTCTCAAAATTTCGCCCAAAGACTTTAAGAAAAACTGGATATTATCCAATGATAATTCACCAATATTTCCAACCTGAAATACTTTGTTTTTAAAGCAACCCTTGCCTTCGTAGATAATGATGGATTTTTCACGTAATTTTTCACGTAATATACTCACATCAATGTGTAATGGTATCTGAACAGTGGTCAGGACAGAGCACATATCTTTCTGGTCAATCAGAAATTTGAGGCCTATATCCAACATGCCCTGCCTTAAAAGATTTGCTTTATGTCTCAGGTCGGCATAACGATTAGTAACGCCCTCACTCAGGATATTGATCAGCGTTTGTTCCAAAGCATAGAATAAATGAACCGCAGGTGTATTCGGCGTTTGCGAATAAGTTTTGATAAAATCATAAAATTTATACAGGTTCAAATAGGTGGACTTAACCGGAAGATATTTTAGTTTTTTAAATTCTTCTGTTTTTCCAACTACAAATGATAATCCAGAATAAGAACCAATTGCTTTTGAACTTGAACTTGAACAAAAAGCGATGTGGCATTTTTCCATATCAATCACTTCTGCACCCGCACTGCTCACGCAGTCGACAATGAACATCGCCCCATATGCTTTTGATATAGTGCCAACCTCTTCCAGAGAATTTAGCATACCAGAGCTGGTTTCGTGATGAACCATAGCAATGATATCTATGGCATGTTTTTTCAGATAGTTTTCGATCTTTCCTAAATCTAACAGCTCTCCCCAGCCAAATTCCAGAAGGAACGTATTTTTATTCTGAATTTTGGATATACTGTGTAATCGATCCCCAAACTCACCATTGGATAAAATAAGAATATTTTTATCCCCAACAACAGAAGACAGGATCGTTTCATTCGCCGCTGTCCCTGAGCCAGTAATAACGACCGCCCGGTAGTCAGCAGTGTCCTGTAGACCAAAGAGTTTCAGTAATTTATTCTCAATACTCTGTAATAAACGATCAAAATCAACCTCTCGATGGCAGATATCTTGCTGGCAAATGGCCTCGCGCACATTTTCGGCTACATTTACCGGACCTGGTGTGAATAGCAAATATTTACTCATCGCGTTTCATGACTCCAAAATATATAGACTGGTAACCTTGAGAACCGCCAAGCACAAAAATTCCATAGCAAAGGCTTGCTTGGATATTTTTGAAAAAAGGGACAACTCTGCCGAATTTTAGCTTCGGGGAAGGATCGTGTACACTCTATCATAAATTTGCAACAAAAGTGTAATAAACATTGTATATGACAAATTAAGCCTGATTTCTCCGGGATCAACCTCCCTGGCGTTGCTATTCCTTAAAGCAGATGAAAGAAGTGGCCCACTCCGTTGGACAGGTTTGCTGTGATGTTAAGCTACAATTTGCTGGGTGATGTTATGCCGTTTTTTTTCTTTGATCAGGAGCATGCCCCTTATATTCGATTTTTTTATAGACTTCGTTTGCGGCTTGTCCCTTAAATGTGGATTGGGGGCAGGTCTGGTTATAATGAGCTATCCGGGGGTCAATCCAGAACTGCCATTTATGGGTCATGTTTAAAAGAAGGCGAACAGGATGATGATGATGACGAGGGCGCTGGCCAGAAGCCAGATGGCGCGTTTGTCTTGTCCTGAAGCGTGCTTCTTCTTGTTACGGTGAAATTTGCTCATTATCATGCCTCTTTTACTTGGCGGTCCAGCCCCCTTCCACGGGCAGGCTGATCCCATTGATGGAGCCCGCCGCCGGGGAGCATAAGAATAGCGCAATTTGGCCCAACTCATCAACCTCTACGAATCTTTTATTGGGCTGGGCGACAAGGAAAATGTCATTGATTACCTGTTCCCGGGACATGTCATGGACCGCCATCTGGTCGGCAATCTGGCCTTCCACAAGGGGCGTGCGCACATATCCGGGGCAGATGGCGTTGCAGGTGATCTGACTTTCGGCGATCTCAAGCGCCACGGTTTTGGTCAGGCCCACAACCCCGTGTTTGGCGGCAACATAGGCACTTTTATAGGGTGAGGCCACCAGACCATGGGCCGAGGCCAGGTTGATGATTCGGCCCCAATTCTGCTTTTTCATGGCCGGCAGGGCGGCCTTGATGGTGTGGAAATTGGAGACAAGATTGATATTTATAATCGCCTGCCATTTGTCCTCGGGAAAGTCATCAATGGCCGATACATATTGGATTCCCGCATTATTGACCAGAATATCAACCGCCCCGAATTGCTCAATGGCACCATCCACCATGGCCGCTATTTCGGCAGGTGCCAGCATATTGGCCCCGTTATAGATAACCTCCACATCATGGCTGGCCGCCATCTCAGCGCGCAGAACTTCTATTTCATCCGGATCGCCCAGACCGTTGAGGACGATATTGGCCCCGGCACTGGCCAAGGCCTGTGCCATGGCGAGACCAATGCCGCTGGTGGAGCCGGTAATCAGGGCCGTGCGGCCATCAAGAGCGCGTTTTTCCATCTATTTTTCCAAATATCCATTCATGTAAAAGCTTATTTTACATATTTTATGTTGCGGTGCAACTAAGCTTGTGTCTAGTATGATTTTATAAAAAATTATTCCTATATTAACAAAACCATAGGAATATCAAGCGATAGAGGCAAAAGGGACAACAATATGCTGTATCATATGTACGAGTTTCAGCACAGTTTATTCGCACCTGCGAGATATGCGGTGGACATGACGCAACAAGTGTTGAGCAATCCGCTGAACCCCCTGTCTCATATGCCCATGGCCAAGCAGGTTTCGGCGGCCTGTGATGTGATGGAGCTGCTCACCCGTCGCTACGGCAAGCCAAAATTCGGCCTGAATGAAACTCTCATTGACGGCGACGTGGTGGCTATCGAGGAACATAACATCCTTGAGAAGCCCTTTTGCAATCTGAAATATTTCAAGCGGGACATTAAAAATAACGATCCAAAACTGTTGATTGTGGCCCCCATGTCCGGCCATTATGCCTCCCTCCTGCGCGGTACGGTTGAGGCCATGTTGCCGGATCATAAGGTCTATATCACTGACTGGAATGATGCGCGCGATGTACCTTTGTTTAAGGGAAAATTCGATCTGGATGACTATATTGATTATATCATTGAGATGTTAGAGGCCGTGGGGCCGAACACCCATATTCTGGCGGTTTGTCAGCCTTCGGTTCCGGTTTTGGCGGCGGTGTCATTGATGTCGGCCGAAGACCACGCTTGCGTTCCGGCGTCCATGACCTTGATGGGCGGTCCCATTGATACCCGTGAATGTCCGACCGAGGTCAACAAGCTGAGTGCGGAACGTAGTTTGTCATGGTTCAAGCAGAATGTGACCTATCATGTTCCCTGGCCCAACAAGGGTTGTATGCGCATTGTTTATCCGGGATTTCTGCAGCTATCCGCCTTCCTCAATATGAATATGGAAGACCATGTGGAGGCCCATCGGAAGATGTTTGACCATCTGGTACAGGGGGATGATGAAAGCGTCGATAAACATCGGGTCTTTTATGAGGAATATCTGTCGGTCATGGATTTGACCGCCGAATATTTTTTGCAGACAGTGGATGTGGTGTTTCAGAAACATCTGTTGCCCAAGGGGGAATGGGTCACCAATGGCCGAACGGTGGACCCGTCGGCCATTACCAAATGCGCCCTGATGACGGTGGAGGGGGAGCTGGATGATATTTCCGGCATTGGCCAGACAAAGGCGGCTCATGACCTGTGCGTTAATATTCCGGCGGCCAATAAGATCCATTATGAGCAGAAGAAAGTTGGCCATTACGGCATCTTTAACGGCAGCAAATGGCGCAATAAAATTGCCCCGAAAGTAAAAGACTTTATTCGCCAGCAAAATTAAGTTATTCATGGCCTTATGACAAAAATTACCTGCTTTAAAGCCTATGACATTCGGGGCCAGCTGGGCACCGAACTGAACGAAGATATTGCTTACCGCATTGGCCGGGCCTTTGGCCAGTTTCTCAAACCTGAAAATATTGTGGTTGGCGGCGATATTCGCCTGACCTCTGAAAGCCTGAAGGCCGCCCTGACTGAGGGCTTGCTAGACAGTGGGGTCAATGTGACCGACATTGGCATGACCGGGACTGAGGAAATTTATTTCGCCACCTCCTATTTGAATATGGACGGTGGGGTAGAGGTCACCGCAAGCCATAATCCCATGGATTACAACGGCATGAAGCTGGTGCGGGAGAACTCAAAACCCATCAGCGGCGATACCGGCCTGTTTGATATTCAGCGTCTGGCCGAGGAAAATGACTTTCCGCCTGTGGCCAATCGGGGCCGCCTGACCAAAACATCCGTGTTGCAGGCCTATATCGACCATTTGCTGACCTATATTAACCCGGCCAATATCATGCCGCTTAAACTGGTGGTTAACAGTGGTAACGGGGCGGCGGGCCATGTGGTTGATGCGCTGGAAGCGGCCTTCGCGCAGAAAAATATCCCCATTGAATTTATCAAGGTTCACCATGAGGCTGACGGGACTTTTCCCAATGGCATCCCCAATCCGCTGCTTGTTGAGAACCGGCAGGATACGCGGGACGCGGTGCTGAAACATGACGCCCATATGGGCATTGCCTGGGACGGGGATTTTGATCGCTGTTTCCTGTTTGATGAACATGGCGATTTTATCGAGGGTTATTATATTGTCGGCCTGCTGGGGGAGGCTTTCCTGAAAAAACATAAAGGGGCCAAGGTCGTTCATGACCCGCGCATGACATGGAATACCATTGATCTGGTGCGCGAAGCCGGGGGCACGCCGATCCTGTCTAAAACCGGTCATGCGTTTATCAAGGAAAAAATGCGTGAGGTGGATGGTATCTACGGCGGCGAAATGAGCGCCCACCATTATTTCCGGGATTTCTTCTATTGCGACAGCGGCATGATCCCGTGGTTGCTGGTGGCGGAGATGCTCTGCGTTAAGAATATGCCCCTGTCCGAAATGGTGGCTGAACGGATCAAAAAATTCCCTGCGTCCGGCGAGATCAACAGCAAGTTGGATGATCCCAAAGTGGCCATTGCCCGGGTCTTGGCCCAATATGAGGCCGATGCGGAAAATATTGATCATACGGATGGGATCAGCCTTGAATTTGCCGATTGGCGGTTTAGCCTGCGCTCCTCCAACACCGAACCGGTCGTCCGCCTGAATGTAGAAAGCCGGGGCGACATCGCCCTGATGCAGGAAAAGACGGAAGCTATCTTGGACTTGCTACGGTCATAAAATATATATCAGAAACCAAAAACTGTCGTCATTCCTGCGCAGGCAGGAATCCAGCTCTTTGTTACTGTTTTTAGCCCCCTGCTTGTGCAGGCGTTACGCCCGGCCGTATTTATCCTCAAACCGGACAATATCATCTTCGCCCAGATAACTGCCGGATTGGACCTCGATCATTTCCAGCGGGATGACACCGGGATTTTCAAGGGCATGGATGGTGCCGATGGGGATGAAGGTAGATTCATTTTCGTGAACCATGAAGGTTTCTTCCCCCTTGGTCACCCGGGCGCTGCCCTTGACCACGATCCAATGTTCCGCCCGGTGATGGTGCATCTGAATGGACAGTTTCGCGCCGGGGTTTACCGTGATGCGTTTCACCTGATCCCGGTCACCGTAGCCGATGCTGTCATATTTGCCCCACGGACGGTAAACTTCCCGGTGAATAATGGCTTCCGGTCGGTCTTGTGCTTTCAGGTCATCAACGATTTTTTTCACATCTTCTGATTTATTCTTATGGGCCACCAGAAGCGCGTCCTTGGTGTCCACAATGATCAGGTCTTCAACCCCGATGGTGGTGACCAGCTTATCCTCGGCCATCACATAGCTGCCCGTCGTATCCATGGCAATGACGTCTCCGGTTAATGTGTTGCCGTTGTCATCCTTGTCGCATATGTCCCACAGGGATGCCCATGAGCCAATATCGCTCCAGCCTGCATCAAGGGGAACGACCCGGGCATCATCGGTATGTTCCATAACCGCATAGTCAATGGATATGGCCGGACATTTGGCAAATATATCACCGTTCAGACGGGTAAAGTCAAAATCGGCGGCGGCCTCCTCGTAAGCAGCGCGGGCATGGCGCAGAATTTCCGGCTGGAATTTCTCCAGCTCCGCCAGATAACGGCTGGCCCGGAACATGAACATGCCGCTGTTCCATAGAAAGTCCCCGCTTTTCAGGAATTTTTCAGCGGTTTTCCGGTCCGGCTTTTCGACAAATTTTTCCACGTCATAGCCGCCGTTGGTGGCTTTCTTACCGCGTTTGATATACCGCGTTTGATATAGCCATAACCGGTATGAGGCTGATTTGGCACGATACCAAAGGTGACCAGCGCGCCTTTGTTGGCCAGTTTTTCGGCGATAATGATGGCTTTGTGAAAGGCCTTGGTATTTTTTATGGTATGATCCGCAGGCAGAATCATCAGTACAGGGTCATTCCCGCTTTTCAGGGCTGCCAGAGCCGTGACCGCAATGGCCGGGGCAGTGTTTCGGCCCATGGGTTCCAGAATAATTTCTTCCGGCGTAACCTCAAGCTCCCGCAGTTTCTCAGCGGCCAGAAAGCGATGTTCCGCATTGCAAATGACAATCGGGGCCATATGGTCAAGGTCATCCAAACGGCGCAGGGTTTCCTGAAACATGGAATAGGCGCTGTTCATAGCCAGAAACTGTTTGGGATAGCTGGCGCGGGACAGGGGCCA
>JAADFR010000037.1 GCA_013152755.1 Alphaproteobacteria bacterium | reverse complement strand
GGTCCATGCCGCCGGTGATATTGATCAATACGCCATTTGCTCCCTTCATGGAAACTTCATCCAGAAGCGGGTTGGAGATGGCCGCTTCGGCAGCTTCCAAGGCGCGGTTATCGCCCTCTGCCTCGCCGGTGCCCATCATGGCCTTACCCATTTCGCTCATCACTGTGCGCACGTCGGCAAAGTCCAGATTAACCAGTCCCGGCAGAACCATCAGATCCGTAATTCCCCGCACACCGGAATGAAGCACCTCATCCGCCATGGCAAAGGCATCGGCAAAAGTCGTCCGCTCATTAGCAATGCGAAACAGATTTTGATTGGGAATGATGATCAGCGTATCCACATATTGGGACAATTCCTTGATCCCCTGTTCGGCCAGAGCCATGCGGCGGTTGCCCTCGAACTGGAACGGTTTGGTGATAACGCCAACGGTCAGGATGCCTTCTTCCCGCGCTGTCTGGGCAATAATCGGGGCGGCGCCGGTTCCGGTGCCCCCGCCCATGCCGGCGGTGATAAAGGTCATATGACAGTCGCGCAGATGTTCCCGGATCAGGTCAATGGTTTCTTCGGCGGCGGCCCGGCCAACTTCCGGTCTGGCCCCGGCGCCAAGTCCCTGGGTAAGTTTTGCGCCCAATTGTATCTTCTGTTCCGCCTTGGAATAGGCAAGGGCCTGTGCGTCCGTATTGGCGACAACAAAATCAACGCCCTCAAGGCCGGTATCGATCATATTATTGACCGCATTTCCGCCTGCGCCGCCGACGCCAAATACAGTAATCTTTGGGGTCAGTTCCGTTAATTCAGTTGTGGTAAATTCTATGGTCATTGCGCCCTCCATCCGGCTTGATGCTCATACGCGATTCAATAAGCTGTTACAATATGTTAACTATAATTTAACCTAAGTGATTCGCGCTGTCTTTAAAAAAATGCTTCCCGAGTCGTTTTTTTGCTCTTTAAAAGAGTTTTTACCTGTTTTCAGGTGAAATTCCCTAAAAATTATCCCGCATCCAGGCCCCGATCCGTGAAAACAGCCCGCGCGCAGATTTTCTACTCTGCATGGCGTGAACCTCATCGGGCATGATCGCCCCGTAATTCAGCAATCCGGCGCAAGTGGAAAAGACCGGACCCGCCGCCACATCGGCCAAACCATCCACGCTGGCCGGACGGCCAAGCCGCACATGAAAATCACCGCCCAATCCGGGGGAGACATCAGCGGAAAAAATCTTTCCGGCCAATTCTTCCAGCCCTGAAATCTGGCTTGCCCCGCCGGTAAAGACGATCCGCCGCCCGACGATATCCACAAGCCCCGTGTCAATAATCCGGTCCCGGACAAGCTCCAGAATTTCCTCAACCCGGGGGCTGACAATGGAGGTCAGCATGGCCCGGGGAATGGTAATCCCCTGATCCTCGCCGTCCTCGCCAGTTTGTACAATATCAATCTGGTCCCGCACAGGAACCCGGTCCTGCAGGCAGTCACCGTAAAATACCTTGAGCCGTTCCGCCCTCACCTCTGACACGGACAGGCCTTGCGCAATATCCCGGGTCACGTGATTGCCGCCCACCGGAATAATATCACCGAAAACCAGCTCATTCTCCCGAAAGGCCGATAGGGTGGTCAGGCCGCCGCCCATATCCACGCAGATGGCCCCAAGCGCCCGCTCATCCGGCACCAAAGTCGCCAGCCCCGACGCATAGGGCGTCAGCACAACCCCCTTTAGATTCAAATGGCACCGATCAAGGCAGGATTGTATATTCCTGAGCGGGCTGATCGCCGCCGTGGCCAGATGGATTTCCACCCCCAGCTTTTCACCAAACATGCCCAGCGGCGATTTGGCTCCACCCACCCCGTCAACGCGATAGCTGATGGGGCGCGAATGAAGGATAAAGCGTTCCTCATCCTTCAGGCCCTTGCGGCCTGCCGCCAGAACCCGGTCTATATCAAGCTGGCTGATCTCATGACCCGCCACATCCACCTCTACAGATAAAATACGTGATTTGGGTTGGCCAGCCGAGATATTGACAAAGACGTCATGGATGGGACTGCCGCCCGCCATGCGCTCCGCCGTATCCACCGCCGCCCGGATAGAGGTTTCCGTTTCCTCCATATCCACCACTGTTCCGCTTTTCAAACCCTTGGACACCTGATGACCGATGCCGATCACCTGCGGCTTGCCCTCGCCCACGGTGGCGATAAAGCAACATATCTTGCTGGTCCCGATATCCAATGCGGCAATGGTCTGCTCACGCATACGTCAAATACTCTCTTCTTTTTTACCTGTTCTGGTCAACATCCGGCGCCGTTCCGCCTCTTGCGGTGTAAGGCGTACAATGGTTTTGCCGTGCTGGCGCAAATCTATGGCCAATATTTTCCTGTTTAGAATTTTCTGACCTTTGTCATAGTCGTTGAGCCGCTGCCAAGCCAGTTCCGGACCCTTTTCCGGCAGCTTAATACGAATACCGTTATCCAGACTGAAATCCCAACGGCGGTTCCCGACCCATATGGCCGATTGCACCCGGGCGAACAGGTCCGGAAAGGCCGCTTTCATGGCCAGAAGGCTATCCAGATGCTCGTTAGCTCCTGCGCCCACCACCTGCGGCAGTTTGTCAAATGTCTCAAGCCCTTGATCGGTGATGACCTGTCCCCGGCTATCCACCAGAAAAAACTGCCCCCCATCCTGCCAGAGGGCCGCCGCCTCATGTTCGGTGATGATTACTGTCAGCGCATCGGGCATGACCCGGGTGATGGTGGCGGTTTTCACCCATGCCAGAGCCTCGACCCGGTTCAGCATTTCCGCCAGATCAAGGGAGACAATGGATTGCCCGTCATAGAGGGCCAGCGCGGCACGAATTTGTTTCAGGCTGGTATATTTCTGGCCCGTAATCCGAACCTCCCCAACCGCGAAGCCGGCCCCGGCTATTTCACGGTCAACCGTATCACGGGTTTCGGTTATCCATTGAGCCGCCAAACCACTTTTCCATAAATAGAGGGTGGTAATCAGGCCAAGGCCCATAACCGCAAGGGACGCCCCCCGAATGAACAGGCTCAAGCGGCGGCGACGTTTCAGGCTCTGAGCCTGTTTGGCCCCTCTTTTCGCTGGGGCTTTTTTCTTTAGCGGCCACATGAGGCATCCTCCACCATCCAGCAGACCAGTTGTTCAAATGTCATCCCCATATGTCGTGCCTGTTCCGGCACCAGAGACAGGGGGGTCATACCGGGCTGAGTATTAATCTCCAGAATATAAGGGATGCCGTCGCCGTCCGGCCCGTCATCAAGGCGGAAATCTGACCGCGTCACACCTCGGCATCCCAGAATCCTGTGGGCCTGTGCCGCGTAATTCATAATCCGGTCCAGCATGTCCGGCGCCAAATCAGCCGGGATGATATGGTCAGTCATGCCATCCTCATATTTGGCCTCATAATCATAAAATCCACTGCGCGGTTTCAGCTCGGTCACGGTCATGGCCTTGCCATCCATGACGGATACGGTCAATTCCCGCCCCGGCAGATAACGTTCGACCATGACCTGATCCACATCCTGCCACGGGCCGGGCCTATCCGGGCTGAAATTATCGCCGGGTCGGACGATGACCACCCCGACGCTGGAGCCTTCATTATAGGGCTTGACCACAAAGGGCCGCGCCATAGGCTCATGGGCAAAAAGCGCATCCCTGCCCGTGATGCAATCCGGGGCAACCGGAATACCGGCGGATTTAAATATCTTCTTGGCCAGAATTTTATCCATGGCCGTTGATGACGCCGTGACGCCAGAATGGCTATAGGGAATATCCAGTATTTCCAGCAATCCCTGCACACAACCATCTTCGCCCCAACGACCGTGAAGGGCGTTAAAGACCACATCCGGTTTCAACTTGCTCAGCACTTGCCCGATGTCCCGCGTCACGTCAATTTCGCTGACCCGATAGCCTTCGTCACGTAGGGCTGTGGCCACCGCCGCGCCGCTGACCAGAGATACCGCCCGCTCCAGGGACCAGCCCCCCATCAAGACCGCCACATGCTTGCTCATGATGACGCCTCCTTTTCACCGACAATGCGAATTTCCCATGTGAGGTCAACACCGGAATTATTCATCACCCGGCGGCGAATTTCCTCGCCCAGGTCTTCGATGTCCTGCGCCGTGGCATTGCCCTCATTAATCAGGAAATTACAATGTTTTTCCGATACCCGCGCGCCGCCAATTTGAAGCCCCCGGCATCCGGCCCCATCAATGAGCGACCATGCCTTGACCCCGTCCGGGTTTTTAAAAGTGCTGCCGCCAGTCGGGGTGCGCAGGGGTTGGCTATCCTCACGCGCGTCGGCGATGTCCTGCATACGCCGGGCGATCTCATCCCGGCTGCCGGGCTTGCCCTTTAGCCGCACCGACAGACAAATCATATCCTGCCCAAGGTCCGAATGGCGGTAAGAAAAATGCAAATCTTCTTTCGGCACCTCATGGCACTGACCATGACGATCCATGACCTGTGCCGAGATTAGAATATCCGCCATTTCGGCCCCGTAAGCCCCGGCATTCATCCGAACCGCGCCGCCAATGGTCCCCGGAATACCGCGTAGAAATTCCAGCCCGCAAAGCCCTGCATCCCGCGCTGCGCCCGCAACCGCAATATCCGGTGCGCCGGCCCCGGCAATGATCTCATCCTTATCGACACTGATCTGCGCAAATTTTTTGCCAAAGCGAATAACCGCTCCCCGAATACCGCCGTCCCGGACCAGAAGATTCGAACCAACCCCCAAAGCCATCACCGGCATGTCTGCCGGAATATTTTGCAGGAAATAAGCCAGATCATCGGCATCTTCCGGGGTGAATAAAATATCTGCACGTCCGCCGACCCGAAACCACGTCAGCTTATCCAGCGGCGCATGAGTTTCTATCTTCCCCCGAACGGACGGCAGGCCTGTATTCATTCGGCGGCCCCCTTCTGATCCTTCACAAGATCATAGGCCCAGCCGCTAATGGTTCCGGCCCCCATACAGACCACGATGTCGCCGTCTTCTGTCACCTCTGAAATCAGATCAGACAATTTTTCCGGCCCGTCCAGAGCTATAACATTCCGGTGGCCCATGGCCCGGATACCGTCCACAAGGCTGTCCCGGTTGATGCCGTCAATGGGCTGTTCCCCGGCCTCATAGACCGGTGAGACAATCACAATATCCGCGTTGTTGAAACAGCCGCAGAAGTCATCGAACAGGCTTTCAAGGCGGGAATAACGGTGCGGCTGCATCACCGCAATGACCCGGCCTGCGTAAGCCTCGCGCGCGGCACTCAATACGGACGCAATTTCCACGGGGTGATGGGCATAATCATCCACGATGGTCACACCGCCGATCTTGCCCACATGGGTAAAGCGCCGCTTGACGCCGGAGAATTTAGCGAAAGCCCGGCGGATCACATCATCCTCTGCCCCCATTTCATGGGCCACCGCAATGGCCGCCAGCGCATTAAGCACATTATGCCGCCCCGGCATGGGCAGGGAAATATCGGCCAAGGTCACCATATCCCCGGTCTGGCGATCCGTGATCTCCACATTGAATTTGGCACTGCCCTCCTTAAACGTCAGGTCAAGGCACCGCACATCCGATTGGGGGCTAAAGCCATAGGTAACGATTTTCCGGTCCGTAATCCGCCCGATCAGGGCCTGCACCTCCGGATGGTCGATACACATAACCGCAAAGCCATAAAAAGGCACATTTTCCACAAAGGTCCGGTAGGCCTCTTTCGCCGCGTCAAACGTGCCGTAAAAGTCCAGATGTTCCGGGTCAATATTGGTCACCACCGCCACGGTGGACGGGATTTTGACAAAGGTGCCGTCGGACTCATCCGCCTCCACCACCATCCAGTCGCCTTCACCCAATCGGGCATTGGTGCCGTAAGCATTGATAATGCCGCCGTTAATGACTGTCGGATCATAATCCGCCTCATCCAATACCGCCGCCACCATGGAAGTGGTGGTGGTTTTACCGTGGGTGCCCGCAATGGAAACACACCATTTCAGCCGCATCAATTCCGCCAGCATTTCCGCCCGGCGGATCACCGGCATCTTGGCAGTGCGGGCGGCGACAACTTCCGGATTATCGGGCTTGATGGCAGAGGAACAGACAATACCCCAGGCATCGGCCAGATTTTCCGCCCGTTGGCCGATCATAATCTTGATCCCGAGCGCGCGGAGCCGTTCCACATTGGCATTTTCGCCAATATCACTGCCCTGAACTTTATAGCCGAAATTATGCATAACCTCGGCTATACCACTCATGCCGATGCCGCCAATGCCCACAAAATGCAGGATACCAATGTTAATGGGATGGCCAATCTTTACCGGCTGGATCGATTTGTTCATTCAGGCTACATTCTCTTTAATTTTGGGTTCTATTTTGGTCACACGAATACCGCGGCTGTCGCCCTTGACCAGCGCCAAACGCTCCACCAAATCGGCAAGGTCTTTGGTGGCATAAGGCTTGCCCACTTTGCGCGCATCCTCTGACGCGCGCCAGACATCACGGGGACGCTTGGCCAGACGTTGCAGTAATTTTGCCAGCTCCGCCGCGTTAAATTCTTTCTGATTAAACAACCACGCGCCGCCGCCCACGACCATTTCACGGGCATTTTCAATCTGATGATTATCGGTGGCATGGGGGTAAGGCACCAAAACGCCCGCCCGGCCCGACGCGGTAAGCTCCGCAATGGTCGAGGCTCCGGCCCGGCCAATCACGAGGTGGGACCATTCCAGCGAATGGGCGATGTCCGGAATGAAGGTGGATAGTTCCACGGCAATTTTGGTGTTGGTATAGGCCGCGCGAACCTGCTCAATATCCTCTGGCCGACATTGCTGGGTAATCTGCAACCGCCGCTGCAGGGCGCGGGGCAAAGTAGAGATGGCCTGCGGCACAACCTCACTGAAAATACTTGCTCCCTGACTGCCACCGATGACAAGAATGCGGAAAATCCGGTCCTCGCCAATATCAGGATAGAATTTATCGCCCAGTTCCACGATCTCCTGACGCACCGGATTGCCAGTGACGATCACCTGATTATAATTTTCTACCTTTAGCTTCCGGGTTTTCTCGAAAGACAAAGCCACCGCATCAACGGACGGGGCCAGATAACGATTGACCCGGCCCAACACCGCATTCTGCTCATGGATGCAGGTGGGGATCCCCAGTGACAAGGCGGCCTTGACCGCCGGCAAAGACGGATAGCCGCCAAAGCCAATGACCACACCGGGTGGACGCCGCATATCATGCAGAATCCGGCGGGCATCAAAAATGCTGCTGATAATTTTAGGCAGGGCAAACAGCTTACCCAATAGGCTCCGGTTAGAAAAGTTAGTGCTGCTGACCCGGTGAATTTTCACATCACTGAAATGGTCCCGGTAATCAAAGCCCCGCTGGTCGGTGATAAAGCTGACCTCATGGCCCCGGCGCAACAGCTCATCCTTTAGGGCGCAGGCCGGAAAGACGTGACCTCCGGTTCCCCCGGCCACAAGGACAATATGGCTGGTGCGCCGCCGCTTCATAGCTGTCTCCATGCGGAATTCAGATTTTCCAGATTATCCCGTCCGCCGCTTCGGGTCAGGGCCAGCACCATGCCCAT
>JAADFR010000036.1 GCA_013152755.1 Alphaproteobacteria bacterium | reverse complement strand
GGGGGCTGTGAAGCCTATATTGCCAAACCGATTTCAGTGGGAAATTTCATTGAAACGGTCAAGAAATTTGCAGGATAACGGGGCGATATGACGGCAAGGGTACTCGTTGTTGATGACGTTATTCAGAACGTCAAACTGCTGGAAGCAAAATTAACCAGTGAGTATTTTGAGGTCCTGATCGCCATGAATGGTGAAGACGCCCTTGAGATTATTGACAAAGAGCATCCGGATATTGTGTTGCTGGACGTGATGATGCCGGGCATGGACGGCTTTGAAGTCTGTCGCCGCATCCGTTCCAATGCCAAATCATCCCATATTCCTGTGATTATGGTCACCGCCCTTGACCAGACGAAAGACCGCGTAGCCGGGCTTGAGGCCGGGGCAGATGATTTTCTGACCAAGCCGGTGCTGGACCTGCCGCTGTTCGCCCGGGTACGCTCCCTTGTGCGCCTGAAAGTGCTGATGGACGAGCTACGTATGCGGGAAACCACAGGCGAGGGCTTTGGCATCAGCGTTGGCACCGACCTTAGCCGTAATATCAATCTGTCCAATGCCAAAGTATTGCTGATTGAAGATTATACAAGGGTTGCCGAAAGAATAAAAACTTATATGACAGATCTGGCTGTTGTTGATGTGGATACAGTTGAATCCGGTGAGATTACAACCGGAAACCTGGATAAATATGATCTTTTTATCATCAGTCTTAATCTGGATAATATTGATGGTCTGCGCCTTTGTTCACAATTACGCTCAACGGAAAATACCCGCCGAATACCGATTCTTGTCTTGGTAGAGGGGGGGGATAACACGCAGATGGTCCGGGCGATGGAGCTTGGGGTCGCGGATTATATTGCCCGCCCCATTGACAAGAACGAACTGGTGGCACGGGCTAAGTCCCAAATCAGGCAAAAAAGATATGCGGATCGTTTGCGCCGTAATATGCAGAAAAGCATAGAGATGGCCATGACCGATGCGGTGACCGGACTATATAACCGGCATTTTCTATCGACCCATCTGGATAACCTGATGTCCAAGGAAAATGAAAAACGTAAAAAAGTATCTTTGCTGATGATGGATCTGGATAAATTCAAGCTGGTGAATGATACTTATGGCCATGCGTCCGGTGATGAAGTCCTCCATGAATTTGCCCGTAGAATCAGCAATGATATTCGGAATATCGACCTGGCGGCCCGTTTTGGCGGTGAGGAATTTGTCATCGTTATGCCGGAAACCAACCTTGAATACGCTCATTTTGTTGCCGAAAGATTGCGGATGTCTATTGCGGACGAACCATTTGAAATTTCCGGTTCTGAAAGCCCAATTCCCATAACTGTCAGTATCGGATTGGCCATTGCAGGGGATGAAAATCTGTCCAGCAGCAAATTACTGGTTGCTGCCGACAAGGCCCTGTATAAGGCCAAGGAAAGAGGCCGTAATCAGGTCTGTAATGCCGATTAGGCAATAAAAAACGGCCTGACCAGAGATCAGACCGCTAAATACATTCAGAACAAAATTATTTAATCTTATGTTCCTTAAATTCCACATGTTTGCGGACAACCGGGTCATATTTGCGGAAAGTCATTTTTTCCGTGATGTTGCGCGGGTTTTTCTTTGTTACATAATAGTAACCAGTGCCGGCAGTGCTGACCAGTTTAATTTTTACAATGCTAGATTTCGCCATATCTTTGGCTCCAATTTTTAAATTCTAAAATACGTGAGGGGAAAATACAGCTATTAACTCTCAAGTCAAGCAAAAGCCGTGAAAACAGGTGATAATTCTATCTTTTTTGTCGCTTGCTGTTTTTGTGCCCGCCGCGCCCCCGATGTGGCTTTCGGCCTCTTGATTTTTTAGGGCCAGATTTTGCCAGTAAATTCTCGTCTATCAATTCACAGAGCAGGCCGCCGGTCATGCGGTTTGCCTCTTTCAAACGTACGGTTACCTTATCGCCCAGCTGATATATAATGCCGGTATATTCCCCTTCCAGCAGGTGCAAGTCCCTGTCATGGCGGAAATAATCTCCGGTCATGGAGGATACGGGAATGAAGCCATCGCCGCCAGTTTGTTCAAAGGCAACAAATAGTCCGGCGCGGCTGACCCCGGCGATTCTGGCGTCGAATTCCTCCCCCACATGCTGCCCCATATAGGCCGCCACATATCGGTCGGTTGATTCCCGCTCAGCAATCATGGAAATGCGTTCTGTCTTGCTGATATGATCGGCGGTTTCCACCAGCTTTTCCCGGTCCTGCTTGGCCAGACCGTCTTTGCCCAGCTTCAAGGCGCCGATCAGCGCCCGGTGAACCATCAGGTCGGCAAAGCGGCGGATGGGGGAAGTGAAATGGGCATAACGGCCAAGGGACAGCCCGAAATGGCCCAGATTGTCGGTACTATAGATAGCCTGTGACTGGGTGCGCAGGATAATGATATTGACCACCTCAGAATGGGGACTGTCCTTTACCTTGCGCAGGATATTATTGAATAGTTTGGGCTTTTGCACCATGCCTTTGGCAAAGCTGTAGCCAAGGCTGGCCAGAAATTCGCGCAGGGCATTGAGCTTTTCCTCGCCCGGCTGTTCATGGACACGGTAAATACAGGGCCAGCCCTTTATTTCCAGTTCCTCGGCGGCGGCCACATTGGCCTGAATCATAAATTCCTCCACCAGCTTATGGGCCTCTAAGGCCTGCCTTGGGTGGATGCCGGTGACATTGCCCTTGTCATCAAGCTCAATTTTCCGTTCGGGCATGACCAGGTCAAGCGGCTCCCGGTAATCCCGGCCTTTTTTAAGGCAGGCATAGGCACCGTAAAGCGGCTCAATAACACTGTCCAACAGGGGGGCTGCCCGGTCGCTGACCTGACCATCGTGGGCGCTTTGAAATTCATCGTAAGACAGACCGGCGGCGGAGCGCATCAGGCCCCGGACATATTTATGACGGATTTTCTTGCCGCGCTTGTCGAACCAGATATGAACCGCAAGGCAATAGCGGTCTTCGCCCTCTTTTAAGGAACATAGACCATTGGACAGGCTTTCCGGCAGCATGGGCACCACCCGGTCGGGGAAATAGGTGGAATTACCCCGTTCGCGGGCATCTTTTTCCAAGCCTGATCCCGACGTCACATAATGGGCCACATCGGCGATGGCGATGATCACATGATGGCCGCCTTCATTTTTGGGATCCGTGTCCTTTTCCGCCCAGATGGCATCATCATGGTCGCGGGCATCGGCGGGGTCCACCGTAATCAGGGGAATATCCCTGAGGTCCGTGCGGTCGCCAAGTGTGGGCGGGATGGAATTCTCTGCTTCTTCAAGGGCTTGTGGTGAAAATTCGGTCAATATACCGTGGGCATGTATGGCGATCAGGCTGATGGATTTTGGCTCATCCAAAGTGCCAAGACATTCTTTGACAATGGCCCGTTTCGGTCCCATATGGCGGCGGGAACTTTTGCTGATCTTGGCATCCACCAGAACCAGCTCGCCGTCTTTGGCCCCGTTCCAGTCAGATTTTGCAATCAGATAGCTGTTACGGTTCTTTTTGTCCGTGGGCTGGACATGGGCGATATTATCGTCCTCGGCGCGAAAGACACCCATGACAAGGCTGGTGGTGCGTTCAAGTTTGCGAATGACCCGGGCCACATAGGCCACTTCCTTGCGGTCCTTATCCCGGCTGAGCCGCACCAGTGCCTGATCGTGAACCGCCAGATTACCGCGTTTATCCTCGGCAAATATGGTGATCGGCGGCGGTGTTTTAACCTCTTTCAGGTTTACAGGACGCGCCATCAGGTCGCCCATCTTATCCAGTCCCGTGACTTCAATAACGCAAACCGGGGGCAACTCGCCGCCCGTATGGATACGGCCCTTATGCCCCTTGTCGAGCAGACCGTCCGCCGTCATCTCCCGAAGCAGCTTTTTCAGTTGGATGCGCTGATCACCGCGAATGTGAAAGGCTTTGGAAATATCACGCTTGGACAGCTTGCCCGGGTTGTCTTTGACATAGGCCAGTATGTCATCTTTCGTCGGGAAAGGGGTTTTCGCTTTCGAGGTCATGGTCAGGCTTTGGTTTTCTTCTTAGGGGCGGTTTTTTTCTTAGGGGCTGCTTTTTTCTTTGGCGCGGCCTTCTTTTTTGCGGCTGGTTTTTTCTTACCTTTGGCAGCCCGCGCCTTGATCAATTCCACTGCTTCTTCCAGGGTAATGGTCTTGGGGTCTTTATCCTTGGGGATAGTGGCGTTGGTACGGTTGTGCTTTACATAAGGACCATAGCGGCCTTCGAAAACCCGGATTGGTTCGCTGTCTTCTGGGTGGTTGCCCAATTCGCGTAACGGCTCCGCTGATCCGCCTTTTTTCTTTTTGGCTTCGGCCAAAAGCTCGACCGCATGATTTAGCCCAAGGTTGAACACATCTTCCGGGTCTTTCAGGCTGGCGAAAATACCACTGTGGGCCACATAGGGGCCATAACGGCCAATGGCAGTCTTGATTTCTTTACCGTCTTCGGGATGCGCACCAACCACGCGCGGCAGGGCCAGAAGTTTCAGCGCCTTGTCCAATTCGATCGTGGCCGCGTCCATGCCTTTGGGGACAGAACTGCGTTTTGGTTTTTCTTTCTCCACCGGCTCACCCAGCTGGATATAGGGGCCAAAGCGGCCGGTTCGCACGGTAACTTCCATGCCGCTTTCCGGGTCAAGGCCCAGAACCCGGTTGCCGTTATCTTCGGCATCACCATCGCTGTTCATCTTGCGGGTGTAATTACAGTCCGGATAATGGGAACAGCCGATAAAGGCGCCGTAACGGCTGGTTTTCAGGCTCAGGATACCGTCATCACATTTGGGGCAGGCCCGGGGGTTGCTGCCGTCTTCCTTTTCCGGGAAAATGAACGGGGCCAGAACCTGATTGAGTTTTTCCAGAACCTCTGATACGCGCAGGTCTTTGGTGCCTTCGATGGCGGTATGGAATTCGCGCCAGAAATCGGCTAGGACATTTTTCCATGGAATATCGCCGTTGGATACCTTGTCCAGCAATTCTTCCATATTGGCGGTAAAGTCAAATTCCACATATTTGGCAAAATAATTCTGCAGGAAGGATGTGACCAGACGCCCCTTGTCCTCCGGCACGAAACGGCCTTTGTCCATGACCACATAATTGCGGTCCCGCAGGACGGTCAGGACAGAGGCATAAGTAGACGGGCGGCCAATGCCCAGTTCTTCCATCTTTTTAACCAGAGAGGCCTCGGTAAAGCGGGGCGGGGGCTGGGTAAAATGCTGATTGGGCGTAACCTTGTTTTGAGAGACGCCTTCGCCCTGTGTCAGTTTCGGCAGGCGTTTGTCATTCTCATCACCCTCAACATCGTCGCGGCCTTCCTGATAAAGTCTCAGGAAACCGTCAAAGACCTGTACGGAGCCGGTGGCGCGCAGGCCGCATTTGCCGTCCTCGGACAGAATATCGGCAGTAGTCCGCTCAAAATTCGCTTCGGCCATCTGGCTGGCAATGGTCCGTTTCCAGATCAGGTCATAGAGCCGCCGCTGGTCATCATCCTGTACGGAAATATTTTTCGGCAGGCGTTTCAGATCGGTTGGGCGGATTGCTTCATGGGCTTCCTGCGCATTCTTGGCCTTGGTTTTGTAAAAGCGTGGCTTGGCGGGCACGTAATTCTTGCCATATTCGGCCCCGATAACATCCCGGCAGCTATGTAATGCTTCCTGGGCGATGGAGACACCATCGGTCCGCATATAGGTGATCAGGCCGACTTCATAGATCTTCTGGGCACAGCGCATGGTCCGCTGGGCATTAAAGCCAAGCTTGCGGGCGGCTTCCTGTTGCAGGGTGGAGGTGGTGAAGGGCGGTGCCGGGTATCTTTTGGCCGGTTTGCTGATCACATTACTGATGGTAAAGCGGGCGTCTGAAATGGCCTTTTCCGCTGCCGCCGCCTGTTCTGCGGTGGTCAGGGTGAATTTCTTGAGCTTATCCCCATTCAGGATATGAAGCTGGGCAGTGAATTTGTCTTTGGCTTGCGTGGACAGGTTAACCTCTACGGTCCAATATTCTTCGGCCTTGAATTGTTCTATTTCAAGCTCCCGGTCGCAAATCAGGCGCAGGGAAACGGACTGAACCCGTCCGGCGGACCGTGAACCGGGCAATTTACGCCACAGAACCGGGGACAGGTTAAAGCCCACCAGATAATCCAGCGCCCGCCGGGCCAGATAGGCATCGACCAGCGGCTCATCAATATCGCGCGGCGCATCCATGGCCTGAAGAATGGCGGATTTGGTAATCTCGTTAAAGACAACGCGTTTGACAGTTACGTCTTTCATGACCCCGCGTTTGGCTTTTAGAAGTTCCAATACATGCCATGAAATGGCCTCGCCCTCCCGGTCCGGGTCGGTGGCGAGGATCAGTTCGTCCGAGGATTTTGTCGCATCGGCAATATCCTTGATCCGTTTTTTGGCATCACTGTCCACTTCCCAGATCATGGCGAAATCATTGTCAGGGTCCACGGAGCCGTTTTTGGACGGCAGATCACGAACGTGGCCGAAACTGGCCAGTACTTTATAATCCTTGCCCAGATATTTATTGATGGTCTTGGCTTTTGCCGGGGATTCTACAACAACGGTTTTCATGTGCGGTTACTACTGTCTATGAATGATCAAAATTAAGGGCTTTTACCCTTTTGTTCAGCAAAAAGCTACCCTGTTTCCGGGATAACGCTTAATTTCTCCGGCAATTTCCAGTTCCAGCAGAACTGATTGGACCTCTGCCGGGGTCAATTCCAGCATGCGGATCAGGTCATCGATGGGTACGGCGGTATAGGATAATTTATCCCTGAGGGCATCCCGGATATGGTCAAGGTCACCCTCCTCCGGGGGCGGGGAATAGGGAGCGTCAAAAAGATCATATTGCGGTTCGGATATGGTCTGATCCTCCATCATACGCAATACTTCGAGAATATGTTCGGTATTTTCCACCAATACGGCCCCCTGACGGATCAGGTCATTTGGCCCCTTTGCCCGTGGGTCCATGGGCGATCCGGGGACCGCAAATACTTCGCGGCCCTGTTCCAGCGCAAGGCGGGCGGTGATCAGGGAGCCTGATTTATGGGTTGCCTCAACCACCAGCAGACCAGAGGCAAGGCCCGAGATAATCCGGTTCCGGCGCGGGAAATGGCGGGCGGTGGGCTGAGTCCCCATGGGCATTTCCGATATAATCAGCCCGCGTTCTTTGATGGCTTCGTAAAGCCGGGCATTTTCGCGGGGATATATGACATCTATGCCGCCCGCCAGCACGGCAATGGTCCCGCTGGATAGCGCCCCCTCATGGACCGCCGTATCAATGCCCCGGGCCATGCCGGATGATATGATATATCCGGCCTGTCCCATATCCCGGGCGAGGGCAGAGGCGAGCTTTACCCCCACCGCCGAGCAATTGCGGGCGCCGACAATGGCGAAATTCTTGTCTGACAGCAGATGCGTATGGCCAAAAGCCATAAGGACCGGCGGCGCATCCTCTGTGGCCATTAGGGCATGAGGATAGAGATAATCACCATAGACGATCAACTCCCCGCCAGCGTTTTTAAGGTCTTCGATTTCTTTGGCCGCTTTGGATTTACTGGCGGCGCGCAGTGGTTTTTTTCGCCCCGGTGGGCAAGCTCGGGCAGAATTTCCAGTGCATTGACGGCGGTCTTATAGCGGGACAGCAGATGACGAAAAGTTACCGGCCCTACATTTTCCGTCCGGATCAGCCGCAGGCGGGCGATTTTCTCATTCTGACTTAGGTCTGTCTTACGTGACGGCATAGGGTCCCCAAGTGTACCGGGTTTTATTTCTGCCCGATTTTTGGCTCGCTCCCGGAAAGGAGCCTTTTGATATTATCTTTATGACGTATAAAGATCATAATACACAATATACCCGCAAAAATTGCAAGCTCTGAATTTTTAAACAGAAAATAGCCGTATATTGGCGACAGAATCGCCGCCACCAGAGCGGAGAGGGAGGATATGCGGAATATAAGGGTGGTGACAAACCATGTAAGGCAACTGGCCAATCCCAATTGCGGATTTATGGCCAGCAGGGTGCCCAGAAAGGTCGCCACACCCTTGCCGCCCTTGAATTTCAGAAAAATGGGATAAAGATGACCCAGAAAGGCCCCGGCGCCAGCAAAATAGAGCGGCATATCCTGCTTGAAAACCAGATAAGCGATCAAGACTGCCAAGGCGCCTTTGCCGCCGTCCAGCAATAGGGTGGCCAGTGCCAGAAACTTATTACCCGTGCGCAATACATTGGTGGCACCGATATTGCCGGACCCTATGGCCCGCAGGTCGCCCATCCCCGCAAGCCGGGTCAGGATCAGACCAAAGGGCAGGGAACCAAGTAGATAACCGCCAAGCAGGCTCAGGAGATATTGGGTCATGCTTCATACTCGTATATAATCTTTCCGCTGACAACCGTTTTTAATACCCGCCCCTGTATGGGCCGCCCGTCAAAGGCGGTATTCTTGGTCAGGGACACCATATTTTCCGGGTCAATGCGGTAAGGCACATCAGGGTCAAAAATACATAAATCCGCCGGAGCGCCAGCTTTCAGACACCCACTGTCCAGCCCCAATATGCGCGCCGGGTTACAGGTCATCTTGGCCAGAATCTCCAGCAGGGACATGACCTTGTTGTGATACATCTCCAGCGATACGGGCAACATGGTTTCAAGGCCGATTACCCCGGCCTCGGCCAGCTCGTAAGGCACACGCTTGCTTTCCGGGTCTTCCGGGTCATGGCTGCTGACGATCACATCAATGGTGCCGTCCTTTAAGGCATCCATGACCGCGACCCGGTCTTCCTCTGCTCTGAGCGGGGGGGACAGCTTGGTGAAGGTACGATATTCCTCGATGGCATATTCATTGAGGGAGAAATGAGTGACGGCGACCCCCGCACTCACATTCATCCGCCTTTCTTTGGCCGCCGCCATAACCTCTATACTGTCGCGGCAGGTAATCTGCGCCGCGTGATAGCGGGTGGGGACAGATTTCAGTAGCCGCAAATCCCGTTCCAGCATGATCGTTTCCGCCGCCGTTGATATGCCCGGCAGGCCAAGGCGGGTCGCCAAGGCCCCGCTGTTCATGCAACCACTATCCGATAGTTCCGGCACCGCCAGATGCT
>JAADFR010000035.1 GCA_013152755.1 Alphaproteobacteria bacterium | reverse complement strand
GTGCGGATGACCTTTGAGGATCAGGCCCACGCCGGGGAAATGCCCGTGCTGTTGACCAGCCCCATGATCCGCCCTTACGTACGTTCAATCATTGAACGCTTCCGGCCCGCCACCGTGGTGATGTCTCAGAATGAGGTGCATCCGAAAGTTAAAATCAGAACCTTGGGTCAGATTTAGGATCAGATGCAACCATGCGGTTAAAGATTTTCACAGCAGACAATATGAAAGCCGCCCTGACGCAGGTCCGTGAAGCTCTGGGCGATGATGCGATCATCATTGACACAAGTGAGGAGGATGGCGCGGTCAAGGTCACGGCGGCTATGGAGGTTCCGACCCCCAAGGTAAAGCCGCGCAATGCGAAGAAACCCCGGCCCAAACCGGCGCCGGTTAAAAAATCCCTGAAAGAGCTTGAACTGGACGATAATAGCGAGCGTGCTGATCTATCCTTTTTCCTGACCCATCACGGCATTGCCAAAGCGATGACGGAACGGATTTTGGAAACGGCGCAATCATTTGAAGATGACAGTAATGTAAATTCTCTGGCCCATGCCCTGGACATTATGTTTCATTTCAGCCCGGTCAGTAATGATTATCAAAGCCGCCCGGTCATGCTGGTGGGGCCGCCGGGGGTGGGCAAGACGGTCACTGCCGCCAAACTGGCCAGTCAGGCGGTTCTGGCGGGCCGGACTATTCGCCTGATTAATACCGATACCATCCGCACCGGCGGCACCGCGCAGCTTGAAGGCTATGCAGAGGTTTTGAAAACCACCGTGATTGAGGCCGCCGAACCAGAGCTTCTCAGTGCCGCCATTGAAACCAATCGTCAGCCTGATGAGCTGGTGATCATTGATACCATGGGTTATAACCCCACGTCCCGCGCGGAGATGGCGGAACTGCATAAATTCATTCAGGCCCATGATGTGGAACCTCTGCTGGTGATTGCGGCGGGTGCCGATCCGCAGGAGGCTCAGGAAATTGCCGAAACCTATGCCAGCCTCGGTGTTCGGCGATTTATCGCGACCCGGTTGGATGTGGCCCGGCGCTATGCCAGCCTGCTGACCACGGCGGCGCGGGCTGACCTTGCCTTTGCCGGTATTGGCCTCACACCCTATCTGGGATCAGGCATAGAACGCCTTGATGCGCTGGGTCTGGCCCGTTTGTTGACCCGTATAGCGGAGCGAAAAATCTATATCCCGCCCCAAGATGACACAGAAGACCCGAATGATCAGGAAGGTGAAGAACCATGACCCGCCAAAATGCCCCATCCTCCAGAATTATCACCGTTGCCTCGGGCAAGGGCGGCGTTGGTAAAACATGGGTTTCAACCACCCTGTGCCACCTGTTCGCCAATCAGGGCAAGCGCGTGTTGCTGTTTGATGGTGATCTGGGGCTGGCCAATGTGGATATTCAGCTGGGTCTGATCCCAGAGGCTGATCTGGGGCAAGTCTTGTCCGGGGCCATAACGCTGGATCAGGCCATTACCCGCTTTGAGGCCGGGCAGGGCAGCTTTGATATTATTTCCGGCCAGTCCGGGTCTGGCAGTTTGGCGGCCCTGAAAAAGGACCGGATTGCGGCCTTGGGCAATGATCTTGTCACTCTGTCGCGGAATTATGATCTGACGATTATGGATATGGGGGCCGGGGTTGAAACGTCGGTTATGACCCTATGTGAAAGTGCGGACCGGATCGCGGTTGTGGTGACGGCGGACCCCACATCGCTGACCGATGCCTATGCCTTTATCAAGCTCAGCCATCGGCGCAATCCACAGATGAATTTAGGCATCCTGGTCAATATGGTCGAGGATCGCCATGAGGGCAAGCGGACCTATGAAAGTCTGAAAAAAGCCTGCGTTAATTTTCTGGGCTTTAGCCCGGATTATCTGGGGTCTGTGCGCCGGGACAGCCATGTGGTTGAGGCCATTCGTCACCAGAAACCCCTGATGCTGCGCCATCCAAAATCTTTTGCCGGGGAAGATATGGCACAGATTGCCAAAAAGATGTAGACTGAGGCCGGAAAGGCTCAGGATGGATAATGCGTGAAATAGATGTACCTCTCAATAATGTACCGCTTCAAACGAATGATGGCGCGGGGCGGATAACGCGGACATCTTCGGCCTCTGGTGACGGCTCCGCCCAGCAACAGCAACCCGATCAACAATCGCCGCCGCCAGAAAAGTCGCGGGAAACGGCGGAACGTACGCCGAGCCATGAAACCGCTGTCACCATCGCCACCAGCCTGTCCAACCTTGAGGCGGGAAGCCGGATCAGCGCGGATTATCAGGGCATTGACGGCGAGGATCGGCCATTAATAGTCTCTGAAACCGGAACTTATGTGGTAAATTATGATCCAAAATATCAGCCGGAAATTGATAAATTAACCAAGGATGTGGCACTGACTGTGCAGATCATAAAGTTGGACCGTCAGATAGAGGCCCGCCTTGTTTTTAACGATCCGGCCCCTGTGTCTCCCGCCACGCCGCCGATTTCTATCCCTGTGACGTTGGAGCTGGTCGGCTTGGGTAGCCAGCCGCCGCAAGCAAGGCCGGAACAGACCAATGTGCCGCTGGAACAGCAGACCATATCCTATCAGGACTTGTACCGGGCGGAGCATATTGCCCGGGACAGTGCCGCGAAATTGAAAGACCTGCCCTTGCCTGGCGTGGCCCCTAATTATAACTTGTATGAGAAAGCCGTTCCCCGACAGGAAGGCCCGGCCATTATCCAGTCGGCAACCATCGCCGGAAATGCCCTGATCGTGCAGGAGCAGACCGCCCGGGCCACGACTATTACCACAACCACCGCTGAAATAGCCGCCGTAAAACCCACCCCGAAGATGGTCAATATGGACAGTATTCTACATAAAGATACGCTGGCAACGGTGATCAAGCAGCTTCCCAGAGCAGAGATAAACCTGCCGGATATTGTGCGCCGTCAGCTCGCCCCCGCCGGGCCACTGGATGGCCTTGTGGCGGGCAAGAGTTTTACCTTGCGTATTCAATCCATCGCGCCGCCGGATGCCCGAAAAGAAAATTCACCGCCAGTAGCAGGGAAATCGGCAAACCCTATCCCGCAGTCGGTCTTGTCCGGCATTGTCATAGCGCCGGGAAAAGAAGTTCAACAGCCTTTGATACAAAAGCCGGACAGCCCGACCATTCCCAGAGCCCAAAGCCGCTATCCGGACAGCTATGTGGCGTCTTCGCCGCGCTCGGCAAGCGCCCAGAGCGATTATAAAACCCTCTATGTGGCAACGCCGGTTTCAGTGATTAAATTTCAAAGCCCCATAGAGCTTGAACCGGGTACGGTGATTAATTTCTCCCTGCCGGATGGGGGGGCAAAGGAGGGGGCGGTACCGCCGGCACCCACAGGCCAGCCCACAGGCGATATTGCTACCGCCCCACCGCAAGCCGCCGTGAAGGCTGCTGTACCGCCTATGGCCTTGGCTCCGCAACCTCTGGCAGACCTCGTCCAAAATTGGCAGGCTTTGAGCCAGATTATATCCGTTCTGCCCATGAATGACGGCAGCACGATCGCCCATATGATGGGCAACCGGGTGCCGACCATTCAAAATCCCGGTCAGATGACCAGCGGCATGGTTTTCTTTCTGGCGGCGATGGGTGCCAGCAATCCGGCGCGCATATGGCTTGGGCCGCAAGTAAGTGAACAGCTGGAAAAGGCGGGACAGGCTAAATTGCTGGGCCTGCTGGATCAGGATATGAGGCGGATTTTCCGGCTGGGTCGGGAGACACCGGCCAATGACTGGCGCCCGCTTCTGGTGCCGTTGCAGGTGGGCGGCGATATTTCCGCAATTCCGGTCCTGATCCGCCATATCACCGATGATGACGGGAAGAGGGGAGCACAGGACGGGGCCGAGGATGGTGAGGCGGAAACTTCATCCACCCGCTTTATCGTTGAGCTGGAACTGAGCCAGTTCGGCCTGCTTCAGGTGGATGGCCTGCTGGCGGAAAAGAAGCTGAATATCATTATCCGCTCTGTCATAATCCTGCCGCCGGAGATGAAAAATCGCCTGACCGGCCTGTTTACCACCGCCCTTGAGATCAGCGGCTATAGCGGCGACCTTCAGTTCCGGGAGAATAGCCCGCCGGAGCTTTCGGTCAGCACCATCATAAACCAGAAAATTCATATGTTCAGAGCATGAGTATGGAGTATCCTTAATGCCAAATTCCGAAAAAGATATTTTAACCTCTTTCCCCAACCCTTACCGGCGCAAGACCTATACCGTGTCCGTGAGGCAGGATGTCACCATTGGCCGGCGGGATTACTTGTTTGCCCTGCGCTATATTCCCGACAAGATGCTGTTGGATAATGGGGGATTAAACAGCTATCTGGATCAGCGGGAAGCGGGCCGGACGGAGACATTGATGATATTATGGAAGATATTATGGACCAGATCATCCCGAAATGGATAGAGGTTAACCTGCGCCAGAAACACAATAAATTCGGCCAGAATATACTTGTCACCATGACGGACCGCCAACCGGGATGGGAAGACGACGCCTTCCTGAACCGTCTGTCACCGGTTTTTATGGGTGGGTGATGGGTTGATTAATAATTTGATACTTCGGATTGATAAGTATTGGGCCTTATGTTAAAAGGCGGCACCTCCCCTGATGGTCCCGTAGCTCAGCAGGATAGAGCACCAGATTCCTAATCTGGGGGTCACGCGTTCGAATCGCGTCGGGATCACCACCTTTTTTTGAGCTTTTTTGGGTTAGAAAGCTATTATAACACAATTATTAAAGCCTGTAACCTGTGGTAGATTACTAGGTTTTTGCTAAAATCTGTCCCGTCTAAAGATTTTTAATAAATATTAACCATAATTTTCCCCCTAACCCAATTACCTACTTTCTTTAAGGCTTTAAAATGACCGGCTCGGATAACCACTTTCGGTCAGAAGCGGACATTGGGCATACTGTCTAGCCACCTCACACCTCTATTGTTGTAATCCCCGCGCCTTATGTAATTTTTTATAGCTTTCAATCAATTTCAGATGTTTATCTAATCCTTCCAGTTTCATGCTTGTCTTTGTTAAGCCGGAAAATTTAACATCCCCCGTTACAGATCCCACCACATTTTCCATGACTTGCACGCCGTACATTCTGTTGAGGTTTGGTATATAATCATCGATATCCAATTCATCATTAAGTGTAATATCAAGCACCGCGCTGAGTGCCCGATAAAATAAAACACGTTCCACTGTATTATCATTAAAGTTTAAGAAGTCGGCGATGATCTCTTTCGCTTCTTCATATCGTTCCAAGATTAAATAAATCAGTATTTTCAGTTCACCAATATCCAACCTGCCCCAAACCGTATTTTCATCAAATTCTATGCCGATTAAGCTTGATATTACAGTATAATGATCCAGTTCCAACGCTTCAAAACGTGTCAGCAAATTTTCAAGCTCTGTATCCGTTAATGAATGGATGTTTAAAATATCTTCCCTGAACATCAGTGCTTTATTGGTATTGTCCCAAATCAAATCCTCTGTTGGATAAACTTCTGAATAACCTGGCACCAATATCCGGCAAGCCGTCGCACCAAAGTCTTCATAGGTCGCGACATAGACCTCTTTTCCAAGGCCTGCGAGGATAGTCATCAGACATTCATTTTCTGCCGAAGTCGTGCCACTAAAATCCCATTCACAAAACTCATAATCATGTTTCGCGCTAAAAAACTTCCATGATATGACGCCGGTTGAATCAATAAAATGCTCAATAAAATTACTCGGCTCGGCCACCGCATGGCTATTGAACGTCGGGGGTGGCACGTCATTTAAGCCTTCAAAACTGCGTCCCTGTAATAATTCAGTGAGGGAACGTTCCAGTGCCACTTCAAAACTCGGATGCGCACCGAAGGACGCAAAAACGCCGCCTGTTTTCGGGTTCATTAAGGTCACGCACATGACAGGAAACTTGCCCCCCAAAGACGCATCTTTAACCAAAACGGGGAAGCCTTTGTTTTCCAGTTCCTCTATGCCGGCCAAAATATGGGGGTATTTTGCTAGAATTTCTTTTGGCACATCGGGTAGAATGATCTCTTCCTCGATAATTTGTCGTTTGATGGCACGTTCAAATATTTCAGATAGGCATTGTACGCGTGCTTCAAACAAATTATTGCCGGCACTCATCCCGTTGCTAACAAATAGATTCTCGATCAAATTAGACGGGAAATAGACCGTTTTCTGATCTGAACTGCGCGTAAAGGGCAAGGCACAAATCCCGCGTTCTGTTAGCCCCGAATTTGTATCAATGAGATGAGATGCCCTTAATTCATCATCTGGATTATAGAGTTCTAGGCATTTTTTATCCATCAAACCCTCTGGCAAAGCATCGTTCGCACCTGCTTTAAACCATTTCTCATTGGGGTAATGGACAAATTTGCTGTTCGCGATTTCTTCCCCAAAATAATAATCATTGTAGAAGAAATTACAGCTCATCCGTTCAATATATTCGCCCAAAGCCGAACAAAGCGCACTTTCCTTCGTCGCCCCTTTGCCGTTGGTAAAACACATCGGGGACGCCGCTTCGCGGATATGAAGCGACCATACATTTGGCACAAGGTTACGCCAGGACGCAATTTCAATGTTAATACCAATTTCGGATAAGATCGACGTCATATTAGTAATCGTTTGTTCTAACGGCAGGTCTTTGCCCACAATCATCGTATTGCCATCGCCCTCATACGCTCCCAGCAACGGCATATCATTCAAATTTTCCACGGGGTCAATTTTAAATTCAGGGCTTTGCTGGATAACTTTTTTCACGGTGCAGCGATCAGCCGACCTTAAAATACCCGTCCGATCACGTTCCGAAATGCTGGACGGCAATTCGACTTGAATTTGAAAGGTTTGATTATATCTGTTCTCTGGATCAATAATATTATTTTGCGAAACCCGAATATCATCTGTTGGGATATCACGCGCTAAGCAATAAACCTTTACAAAATATGCGGCGCATAGGGCGGAAGAGGCTAAAAAATAATCAAACGGACTTGGCGCGGTTCCATCGCCCTTATATCGAATAGGCTGATCGGTCGTTATTGTAAAATCATCAAACTTAGCCTCAAGCCGAAGGTTGTCCAAAAAATTTACAATGATTTCCATTTGACTATTCTTTCCTGAAGACGTGACATTAAAAATACGTCATTATTTATATCTTATATATTGTCAAGGTGAATATGACCCTGCGGCATCAAATCAAACCTTCTTTACTCTGCTCTCCTTACCGTTTATCTATAGTTTTTTCCTTATGAATAGGCTTTTATCCATGTCTCTTATTCTTGATACACTTCCAACAACAGAAGAATTTTTCCATGAATTTTGGAATAAAAAGCCCTTTGTCGTACGCGGCATGATACCAAAGGAGATCATAGGAGCCCTGATTGATGAAGATCATCTCGCCGGACTATCTATGGAAGAGGAGATCAAATCCCGCCTTGTTAGGAAAGGCGAAAAACAGAGCGCTTGGGCATGCGATTACGGCCCATTCAAAGAAAAGGATTTTGCAGAATTAGGCGAAGAAGACTGGAGCTTACTTGTCCAAAATACCGACCAATATCATGATGAAACGGCGGAGCTTCTGAAATATTTCAACTTTACTCCCCGTTGGTTGCTTGATGATATTATGGTTAGTTTTTCTCCAAAAGGCGGCACAGTGGGCGCTCATACCGACAGCTATCATGTTTTTATAATACAAGGTAAAGGTGAAAGATGCTGGAAAGTCGCAAATGAAGCCATCAGGAATGAAGATCATATCGAAGACATTCCCCTCAAAATATTAAAAAACGCCTTTGAAGGTGAAAGCGTCACCGTCACAGAAGGAGATGTCATTTACATTCCCCCAAAATTTGCCCATCAAGGGATCAGCTTAAAACCCTCCCTGAGCTATTCCGTGGGTTTTTTAGGGCCATCCTTGTCCGAGATGCTCACCGAATTTGGTCATTATATAGAAGAACATCACCCCGAAATTCCTCGATATTTGGGCCAAAATCTCACCGAAAGCGCCGTTCCATTTCAGGTTGCACCAAACCATATTGATGATTTAAAGTCTTTTATGACAGACGTTTTCGATCAGGATTATTTCACTAAATGGTTGACCCATTATTTTAGCTGCCCCATACAAACTTATGACGATGTATATGATAATGTAGAGGACATCATCTCTGGAAATATCATGCTGATCAAACCTCCTGCCGTAAAAATAATGTTTACCCCTTTAAAAGCCCCGCAAAGATATTGTATCTCGGCAGGTGATTTAACCTTTGAGCTGGACTTTGCTGATCTGTTTCTCGTTAATATGATGGCACAGGAAGCCCCCTTTTCAGCGGATGTATTTACCAACCATACTGAAATTTTACAAAATTTACTCGAACGAAATATTCTTAAAATAGCCAAAATATAATCTGGGGGTCACGCGTTCGAATCGCGTCGGGATCACCACTTCTTTTTTTATAGGGTTATAAGGTTAGAAAGCCATAATAACACAAAAATTACCACCTCTAGACCTAATAACAGTTATTGTTTAGACTACAATCATCTCGGGGGAGGTCGCTTAGTTTTAGGTAAATTTATCAAATATGTAACCGATCGAAATCGGTTCGTGGTGCGTATGGGGGTGGTTGTTTTGATCACACGAATCTTTTGGGCATTCGGGTAACAGGTTGGCATTAAGGCCGCACGAATGTACAGTCGGAGTGAAAATGAAAAATAGAAAAAAACTAATAATGAGATTGGCTGCCGCAATTGTAACAGTCACCAGCATATTGATATTCGCACCTTGGGAGGCTGCGATTTATTATTTTGTGCCTCTCCCTGCGACAGTTCAAGAACAGGTTGATGATGCAGTTGACCACGGCTTGGCTGGTATCATTGTTTATGCCCAGAAAGGCGGACAAGAAGCGGAGTTTTATGCCAGCGGCTGGCATAATAGAGATAAAAAAATTCCTGCAAACCCAAAGGCACTCTTCAAAATTGCCAGCATCGGCAAATTGTATAATGCGTCGGCCGTAGCAAAGCTTGTGGCGAGGGGCAGCCTGTCTCTGGACGGCACGCTTGCAGACTATTTACCGTCTCTGGTGGGGCGCATCGAGTATGCTGATCAAATTACAGTGCGTATGATGGTGCAGCATCGAAGCGGCATACCAAATTACACAGATCATGATGATTTTGATTGGTCAAAGCACTCTCTTGATGTCTTAGAAATGGTTTTAGATACACCCGCAGATTTTGAGCCAGACAGTGATTACGGCTATTCCAATACCAATTATCTGCTGCTTGGCAGGATAATGGATAAAACGCTCGGCTATGATCACACACAATATATTCAGGATGAAATATTAGCGCCACTTGGCCTGAATCGAACCTTTTTCTCCATAAATGATATTGATTTAGACGAGCTTATGAGCGGCTATTACGTAGGATATGACGACGACTTTAAGAAACTTGATCAAGGTTATATTTCGACTGCTGAGGATGTAGGTATTTTTCTGAGAGCCTTAAATGATGGCACATTACTCACTGATAAAGAGCAGGAAATATACGCGTCAATTTATGAGTATGAACATACAGGCTGGGTGCTAGGCTATTACAGCATAGCGCGCTATCACAAAGATATTGATACGGTCGTGATCCAATTTGTGAATACGGTTGGCGACAATACATTGACGCTTACAGACGTCGTTTATGACCGGATTATACAAATCTTACACAAACGTGAAAATCCTGTTTGATATGACAGTGTATATCTGTCGCCCCATTTTCTAATAGCATTTTGGAAGTTTACAAGCCTCCCTCCCCAAAGTCTGTTTTGGGTAAGTAGCGATTCTTTATCATTATGATAAAAACTAATCTTTTATTCGATAAATAGAAATAGATAGATGCGATTATACATATGATTTATGGACATTTTAAGGGTAGAGAAATCCACTAACGAGCTCATGCAGATCCCTGGGTTGAGAGATTTTGGGTTTATTAAGGCCGCACAGACCACCAAAGGTAATCTTGTGCTACACAGCGACTAAAGTGTGTAAATTGGTATCTTTGAGATTTTTAAAAAATGTAATTTATTGATTTATATTGAGAAATAAGGAAAAACCCCAATAGTTCTATAAGTTTCCTAATCTTGGACCAAAAACAATGCCTTTGAAGCTGTTTTTTTAAGCTTAGGAATGCAAGTTTTGCTATTATATCACAAAAATTACCGCCTGTAACCTGTGGTGGATTACGGGGTTTTTGGAAAAAATAAGCCGAATAATGCGTGACGGCGGTCGCGCCTTAACCAGACCGCGCAGCACCGCGGCTAGAGGCTGCCAAGTTGGGAATGTTCTTACCGCCCCCGCCTTTGCCGCCTTTGTTTAATTGAGCGTTAAATTTCCCCGTATTATGTTTCTGCTCTGCGACGGCAGCGGGGATAGTGCCTGCGCCCGTCTCATGCGCTCGGGCTAATCTTTTTTTCTTGCGCTCACGTGCTCTAGCTTTGCTCATCGGACTATCCTCTCTTTTCGATTAATACATACATTAGCCTATATTCAAAAAAAAGGGAAGAAAGGCTGTTTTGGGTCAGAAACGATCCTTCATTGCCATGATAAAATCTAATCCCTTATTCGATAAACAGCATCAAATAGGGGCGATTATACATATGATTTATGGATGCTTTAATGGTAAGGGGATTCACGAACCCATGCAGATCCTTGGGTTGAGAGATTTAGGTTTATTAAGGCCACACAGACCACCAAAGGTAATCTTGTGCTACACAGCGACTAAAGTGTGTAAATTGGTATTTTTGAGATTTTTAAAAAATGTAATTTATTGATTTATATTGAGAAATAAGGGAAAACTCCAATAGTTCTATAAGTTTCCTAATCTGGGGGAGTCACGCGTTCGAATCGCGTCGGGATCACCACCTCTTTTTTATAGGGTTATGAGGTTAGAAAGTCATTATAACACAAAAATTACCGCCTGTAACCTGTCGCAGATTACGGGTTTTTTGTAAAAATTTGCATTATTATGAACCTTTCTGAGCTTTCTGTATTCATAAAACATTTATCCACAGCCATACTAAATACTGAGGATCAATCCGCAAATTGACCTGCAATGATTATATTGACAATTATGACGGACAGCTGATTATACCAAATAATAGCGAATTACGTTGACCTGATGGCTAAAGTAGTGTTTATGGCATGCACGTTTGATTAATAAATTTACCAACACACCCACTTCTCTTTCCAAATAATTCGGTTCAGTTGATGGCGATAGACGTAAGTCATTATCAAGCCAATAAATTCGATCACAATATTGCGGTTGAATATAATACCGATATTTACACAAGGAGAAATTACATGGTAACCGGTACAGTAAAATGGTTTAATCCAAATAAAGGTTTTGGTTTCATAGAGCCTGAAAATGGCGGCAACGACGTGTTCGTTCACATTACTTCCGTAGAACGCTCAGGTCTTTCAGGCTTAGATGAAGGTCAAAAGATTCAGTTCGAAATCGAAGAACAAAAGGGCAAACAATCCGCCTGTAACTTGAAAGTAGCTTCTTAACAAAAGCTTGCTTTTAGATTATTTGAAACACGGACTAAATTTAAAGTCCGTGTTTTTTTATTCCTCCTATAGCAAATTTAACACCATAGTAATTTTATGAAAATCTTAGACTGCTTTTTATAATATTATCTTGTAGGGCATTGAATAAATAAATTAGACCCCTGAAAGTACCACTCTCAGTAAGTTTGGTGTTTAAATTTGAGTTTTATAAATCCCCAGATTTTAAGGCCTTGTGTTCGGACCACGTTGGGACCACCGCATTCTAGAATCTAAATGGTGGCTTTTGACCTGATATGGGCATAGCTGGACATGGGGAACCACCGTGCAACTGAGTTAACCAGATAGGCTTCGCCGATCAATTCAAGCTGCCCGGCGTCGAGCGCAGCTTTCACCGAAACATCCCCCATCCAAATTGATGCCAGTGTGATTAGGCTACCACTTAAATATATATCAACATTTCTGCCGGGGTCATCTGTGCATAGGTCAACCGTATCGCCATTGGCAATCAGCCACCATTTTTGATAACTATCCTG
>JAADFR010000034.1 GCA_013152755.1 Alphaproteobacteria bacterium | reverse complement strand
AGCTTATGCAGGGGCTTGAACGGCCCGTTCGGGTCCCACCAGGTTGCGGCCATGGCAGAGAAATGGGCAATTTCCGCCGGATCAACGGAGGCTGATGTTTTTTCTGTTTCAGTCATTTTGGTTCATACCATTCATTCAGGCCCTAATTTAGTCAAACTTTCCTCATATTCCAGCAAAAAACATATTATATTGAATTGGCTACTTGCGCCTTGCCCCCTTAAACGTATATGTATAGCGCGCATTCAGTCTGTCCAGCGTAAGGCAAAAGAGTTTAGCATGTCACGAATAGTAATGAAATTTGGCGGAACTTCTGTCGCCAATCTTGATCGGATACGGGCCGTTGCCCTGCGGGTCAAAAAAGAGACAGATGCCGGAAATCAGGTCGCCGTAGTGGTATCAGCCATGGCAGGCACCACGGATCAGCTGGTCAATTGGACGGCGGAAGCATCCCCAATGCATGACGCGCGGGAATATGACACGGTGGTTTCGGCGGGCGAACAGATCACGGCGGGCCTGTTGGCGCTCTGTTTGCAGAATATTGATGTTTCCGCCCGCTCATGGCTGGGCTGGCAGGTGCCGCTGCGGACCAACAATGTCCATGGCTCCGCCCGAATCGAGGATATTGATACCAGCCGGATGATTGAACGGCTGGAAGATAATATCGTTTGTGTGATGGCGGGTTTTCAGGGTATTTCCGATGATGAGCGTATTACCACTTTGGGGCGCGGCGGTTCGGATACTTCGGCGGTGGCGCTGGCGGCGGCTTTGAAGGCGGATCGCTGTGATATTTATACGGATGTGGAGGGGGTTTACACCACCGACCCCCGTATCGTGCCAAATGCGCGTAAGCTGGATAAAATTACTTATGAGGAAATGCTTGAAATGGCGTCACTGGGGGCCAAGGTTCTGCAAACCCGGTCTGTGGTCATGGCCATGAATCACCGGGTGCGGATTCAGGTATTGTCAAGCTTTACAGATGCGCCGGGTACGCTGGTTGTTGATGAGGATGAAATTATGGAAAAACAAGTGGTTAGCGGCATAGCCTATGCCAAGAGTGAGGCCAAGATCACCTTGGTCGGCGTGGAAAATACCCCCGGTATCGCGGGGGATATTTTTGGCCCTCTTGCGGCGGGTCATGTGAATGTTGACATGATCATTCAGAATATATCCGAGGACGGCAAGAAAACCGACCTGACCTTTACCGTACCGGAAAATGACGTGGACAAGGCAACGAATATCCTGAAAGAATCTGGTCATGTAAAATATGCCAAGTTGATGTCAGACCGGGAAGTGGTCAAGATTTCGGTAATCGGGGTTGGGATGCGCTCCCATGCCGGGGTGGCGGCGCGTATGTTTGAGACATTGGCGGCCAAGGGCATCAATATTCAGGTTATTTCCACTTCTGAAATTAAAATCAGCGTTTTAATCAGGGCGGAATATTACGAGCTGGCCGTTCGGGCATTGCATACGGTTTTTGGCCTTGATGCCCATCCGGAATAGGTATTTTTCATAGAGGGAGTGATAATCATGGGTAAGTCAGGTCAGGAACGGCTCGCGGCATTATGGCAGCGGGGCAAGGATTTTCTGGGCGTTGAATATGCCATTTTAGGCGGGGCCATGAGCTGGCTGTCTGAACGCCATCTGGTCTCGGCCATATCCAACGCGGGCGGTTTCGGGGTGATTGCTTGCGGTAGTATGACACCGGACCTGCTGGATGGTGAGATAACGGCGACCAAGGCCATGACGAACAAGCCCTTTGCGGTTAACCTGATCACCATGCATCCCATGATTAGCGATCTTATTGATGTCTGTCTGAATCAGAAAGTTACTCATGTGGTGCTGGCGGGCGGTATTCCGGCGGCGGCGGATATTAAACGCCTGAAAGACGGCGGGGCCAAGGTTATTTGTTTTGCGCCAGCTCTGATTCTGGCTAAAAAGCTGATCCGGTCAGGGGCTGATGCCATTGTGGTTGAGGGCTCCGAGGCGGGCTGCCATATCGGGCCGGTATCCACATCTGTTCTGGCGCAGGAAATCCTGCTTCATGTCACGGATGTGCCGGTCTTCGTGGCCGGGGGTATTGGGCGCGGTGAAACTATGGCGTCTTATCTTGAAATGGGGGCGGCGGGCGTGCAACTGGGCACACTTTTTGTCTGTGCCACGGAATCCATTGCCCATGAAAATTTCAAAAAGGCTTTCATTCGGGGCAACAGCCGGGATGCCATAACGTCGGTTCAATTGGATCCCCGTTTTCCGGTCATTCCGGTGCGGGCCTTGAAAAACAAGGCGTCAGAGGCTTTTCAGGAAGCCCAGCGCGGCGTCATCGCCCGCTATCAGGGCGGTGAAATGGACATGAAAGAGGCCCAGCTTGCCATCGAACATTATTGGGCGGGCGCTTTGCGCAAGGCGGTGATTGACGGTGATGTGGAGGGGGGATCCCTCATGGCCGGACAGATTGTCGGCCTGGTCAAACAGGAACAATCAACGCAGGATATTATTGACGGCCTAGTGGAACAGGCGGTTGATTATTTATCTGACCAGTGATGTGTTATAAGACATTCAGATCGATATTTTATCGTAAGTATAAGCTATCGGGATTTTGACAAGGAGGGGATTTAAGTGACTCCGGTTAACAATGCACCGCGTCAGCTATTAAGACGCTTGCATAGCATAATGGCGGGGGCCGGCAGTGCCGAACACCGCCTGACCGAAGTCGTGCGCCTTGTGGCCAGCAATATGATTGCCGAGGTTTGTTCGGTATATTTTATGCGCGGCGGCGAAATTCTGGAGCTATTTGCCACCGAAGGCCTGAAAGAGGACGCGGTCCATAAAACCCGCCTTCGGGTCGGGGAAGGTCTTGTGGGTCATATTGCAGCCACTGCCCTGCCGCTAAATCTATCCAATGCCCAAAAGCATCCAAAATTTGTCTACCGGGCGGAAACCGGTGAGGAAATCTATCATTCCCTGATGGGGGTTCCGATTCTGCGGTCGGGCAAGGTTGTCGGGGTTCTGGTGATTCAGAATAAGACCCAGCGCCATTATATGCAGGAAGAAAAAGAATCTCTGCAAACCGTGGCTATGGTTCTGGCGGAGCTTGTCGCCAGCGGCGATCTGCTTGACCCTCAGGAACAACAGGAAGCGACATTGGAGAGGGCGGCAACCTCCCGTTTTGAAGGTATGGTCATTGCCGAGGGCATGGCCGAGGGCGTTGCGGTCTTCCATGAACCGAAAATAGAGGTGGTCAAACATCTGACCGATAATATTCCGCTGGAGAAATCGCGTCTTGGGGCGGCCCTGAAATCCCTACAGAATCAGATAGAAGATATGATGTCGGCGGAAGATATGCGTCATCAGGGCGAACATCGGGAAATTCTGGATGTTTACATGTTGTTTGCCAAAGACAAGGGCTGGCGATCAAAGATTGAAAACATCATTGACACCGGCCTGACCGCAGAAGCCGCCGTGGAGAAGGTTCAGCTTAACAACCGCGCCCGGATGCTACAGATGGACGACCCCTATATGCGGGAACGCCTGAGTGATCTGGATGATCTGGCCAACCGCCTGAACCGGCATCTGATGGGGCTGGTGAAAACCGCCGCTTCCGAAGACCTGCCCGATAAATTCATTCTGGTGGCCCAGAATATGGGTCCGGCTGACCTGCTGGATTATGACCGGGACAAGCTGTGCGGTGTGGTCTTGCAAAATGGCTCGCAAACCGCCCATGTGTCCATCGTTGCCCGGGCGCTGGGCATTCCTATGGTTGGTCAGATGGGGGACATGATTCTGACGGTGGCAGACGGCGAGCGGGTGATCATTAACGGCGTTGACGGTGTTGTCTATTTCTCTCCGCCGCAGGAAATATTGCAGAGCTACCGGGAGAATATTAAATCCCGTAATGTTCTAATGGCGGAATATGAGGCCCTTCGCGACAAACCGACGATCACATTGGACGGGATCGAAGTGGAATTGCTGGTCAATGCGGGATTGAGCATTGATATGGACGGCCTGAAGCGGTCCGGGGCCAGCGGCGTTGGCCTGTTCCGCACGGAATTTCAGTTCATGGTCAGCGAATCCCTGCCCCGGGTGGGGCCGCAAGCCGAATTTTACCGGGATATGCTGGATGCTGCCGAGGGCAAGCCCTTGGTGTTTCGGACCCTGGATATTGGCGGGGACAAGCCGGTGTCTTTCCTGAAACGGGATGATGAGGTCAACCCGGCGCTGGGCTGGCGCGCCATACGGATCGCCTTTGACCGCCCGGCCTTGCTGCGTTATCAGGTGCGTGCCCTGCTCAAAGCGGCAGAGAACAGGGAATTGAATATCATGTTTCCCATGATTTCCGACGTGTCTGAATTTAAAATGGCCCGGGAGATTCTGGATAAGGAAGTCGCGCGTCAGAAAAAACGCAAAAGCCCCCTGCCGAAAAAAATCCGGGTCGGCAGTATGCTGGAGGTTCCAGCTCTGATCTGGCAATTGGATAATTTATTACCGCTCCTTGATTTCATCTCTGTCGGCAGCAATGACCTGATGCAGTTTTTCTTTGCTTGTGACCGGGAAAACCCGAAACTGGCGGGGCGCTATGACCCGGTATCACCGCCCGCATTATCCATGTTAAAATCAATTGTTGATAAATGTAATGAGTATGACGTTCCCATCACCCTGTGCGGGGAAATGGGGGGCAAGCCGATTACGGCACTGGCGCTGTTGGCCATTGGTTTTCGGCGTCTGTCTATTGCCCCGGCCGCTGTGGGACCGGTAAAAATGATGATTCGCAGTTTAAATCTTGCTGAGATAGAGGGTTATGTGACCGGGTTGCTGAGTCGTTCTGATCATAGCCTGCGGGAGTTGCTGACCGCGTTTGCCCGTGATCACGGCATAAAAATCTAGTTCAGGGGCTATTTTCCCTTAAATCACGTATATTTGCAGTTTTTTGTTGACTCTTTAAATGAGTCTACGCTTCACTGTTGGCATAAAAATGAATAAAGGGTTAATTTTGTGTCTTTTTGAGGAAAAATTTAATTACTTTGACTCTTAAGCTTAACAAAATAGAAAACAATTTAGAGTAGGGTTACACTTTCGTGCATATGGTGACGGGGGCCACGATATTGAGCAAGTTTTGATTCAAAGTTAGAACAAGATGGTTGATGTGGAATTAAGGGGTTTTGGAGAAGTTGCGGGTGATGTGCGGGCAAGTGATGTTGCTGCGGCGACAGTTACTGTTGGGCAAAAACTTTCTCAGGCACGGAAAAAAAGCCGGGTAACAGATCTGGAACAGATTTCTGAGGAACTTTGTATCCGGCCTCATTTATTGAGGGCGCTGGAGCAAAATGATTTTAATAAATTTCCATCGGCCTGTTATGCGGCAGGCTTTCTGAAAAACTATGCGGCCTATCTCGGGCTGAATGTTGCGCAGGTCATTGCACAATATAAAAATGAATTTCAAGGCAGTAATAAGAAAGTTGATCTGGTTTTTCTGAAGGTTGATGAACATAATAATTCAACTCAGAAGAAAGTCGTTTCGCTGATAATTTTAAGCATGATTGTCTTATACGGCACATGGTATTCTCTGCAGGGGGGTGATAACATATCACTATCCGCATTGCCCGATGTGTCGGATGTGACGTCTAATATTCTGGTATCAGCCATAGAGAACGATCAAAAAGCGCCGGAAAAATCCCCTGCTCTCGTGGGCAGCCATAATCAAAAATACTCTCTGGTTCAACAGGCAAACGCTGGTTTGGTATCGGCTGAGGATAAAAAACCACCTGTTCCTGCCGAACAGGTTCGCCTGACGGTACAGCAGGATTCCTGGGTGCGCATTGTGGGGGCAAATAAGGAAATTCTGGTGGACAGAGTTTTGCTGGCCGGGGAAGAGTTTTATATGACCGACTATAAAGATATGACCCTGATGACCAGCAACGCGGGCGCGGTGTCTGTCTATGTGGGCGGCAAGGCGGTTAAGCCGTTTGGAAAATTCGGTGAAATCCGCGACAATATCAGTCTGAATCCGCAGGATTTACCCCTGAAGATAGCCCGGCTTTCTTATTAAAATCAAAAACATGACCCTTGCCGTATGATTCCCCTTGATCTTCGGGGAAGTATTTCGCATGTTTAGGCCCAAAATACAGCTTACCTCTTTGGATATAGACAGAATATGAGTATCAGGCCCTACCGCGATATTATGCGCCGTTCGTCACGACAGATCATGGTCGGCGATGTTCCTGTGGGCGGTGATGCGCCGATCTCGGTGCAGAGCATGACCAATACATTGACCACGGATGTGGCGGGCACCGTTGATCAGATCAATCAGATGGCCGAGGCGGGCGTGGATATTGCCCGTGTTTCCTGTCCGGATGAAGGCTCCACAAAGGCCCTGAAAGAGATCATTGCCGAGGTCACGGTGCCGGTGGTGGCGGATATTCATTTTCATTACCGCCGCGCCATAGAGGCAGCCGAGTCCGGGGCCGCGTGCCTGCGGATTAATCCGGGCAACATCGGTTCAGCGGACCGGGTGCGGGAGGTTGTGGCGGCAGCAAAGGATCATGGCTGTTCCATGCGTATTGGGGTTAATGCCGGGTCGCTGGAAAAGCATCTTTTGGAACAGTTTGGCGAACCCTGCCCGGATGCCATGGTGCAAAGCGCGCTGGAACATGCCCGGATTCTGGAAGATAATGATTTTTTCGAGTTTAAGATCAGCGTTAAGGCTTCCGACGTTTTTCTGGCGGTGGCTGCCTATCAGGGGTTGGCGGAGGCCTGTGATTATCCGCTTCATCTGGGCATTACCGAGGCCGGGGCCTTGCGGGCCGGGACGGTAAAATCATCCATTGGGATGGGGATGCTGCTCTGGTCCGGGATTGGCGATACGATCCGGGTGTCCCTGTCGGCGGATCCGGTGGAAGAAGTCAAGGTGGGCTTTGATTTGCTGAAAAGCCTTGACCTTCGTCACCGGGGGGTGCGCATTGTCTCCTGCCCGTCCTGTGCGCGGCAGGCCTATCCGGTGATCAGAACGGTGGAGATTCTGGAAAAGCGGCTTGAGCATATTTCAACACCCCTGAGCCTGAGTATCATTGGCTGTGTGGTCAACGGACCGGGGGAGGCCCGGGAAACCGATATTGGCCTGACCGGGGGCGGTAATGGCACCCATATGGTTTATCTGAACGGCATGTCAGATCACAAGATAGATGATGACAAGCTCGTGGATCATATTATAAGTCTTGTTGAGGAAAAAGCCGCCGCCCTAGAGGCGGAACAGAAAAAAGTTTGAGGAGCAACAAGTGGCGAAATTACAGCCTGTTCGCGGCACCCATGATATTATGGGCAATAAGGCACGGACATTCCGGTTCATTCAGCAAAAATTTCAGGATATAGCCACCCGTTTTGGCCATCAGGAAATCAGCACGCCAATTTTTGAATTTACCGAGGTCTTTAACCGCACCCTTGGCGAGACATCCGATGTGGTGTCCAAGGAAATGTACACCTTTGAAGACCGGGGCGGCGAGCTTCTGACCCTGCGCCCGGAATATACCGCCGGCATTGCCCGGGCGTTTATTTCCAATGGCCTGCAACAGTCCCTGCCCTGCAAATTTTTCGGCTTTGGTCCCATGTTCCGTTATGAGCGGCCCCAGAAAGGTCGTATGCGCCAGTTTCATCAGATAGATGTCGAAATTCTCGGCGTGCCGGAACCTCAGGCGGACATAGAGGTCTTGGCCATTGCCGCAACCCTGCTCACTGAACTGGGCCTGATGG
>JAADFR010000033.1 GCA_013152755.1 Alphaproteobacteria bacterium | reverse complement strand
TGATGGTATAGGGGTAATTTTTGACAAAATTCTCCAGCCACATGACCCCTTCAAGGTCAAGATAGTTGGTGGGCTCATCCAGCAACAACAGGTCCGGGCGGGTGAACAGGGTACAGGCCAGCGCCACCCGCATCCGCCATCCACCGGAAAAGGAGGAGCAGGGCCGGGCCTGTGCCACTCCGTCAAAGCCCAGGCCGGACAGGATACTGGCCGCGCGGGCCTTTGCCGTATGGGCCTCTATATCAGCAAGCCTCAGGTGAATATCCGCGATTTTCTCCGGATCAGTCTCGGTCTCAGCGGCCTTTTCAAGGGCCTGTAATTCATGATCAGCTTCCAGAACCGTATCCAGCAGGCTGGTGGCGCCGCCAGGGGCTTCCTGTGCCACTTGCCCCAATTTTGCGCCGCGTCTGATCTTTAAGCTACCGTCATCGGCGTGAAGCTCTTCGGTGATCAGTTTCAGCAGGGTGGATTTACCTGCTCCGTTCTTGCCGACGATGCCGACCTTATGGCCCGCAGGCACCCGCGCACTGGCCCCTTCGAGCAATGTTTTTCCGGCAATGCGGTATGTTAGATCCTGAATTTGAAGCATGAATTATTCCGTTAAAATTGTTCGCAGAACCTAGCAGGATTGAATGAAAATACAATGGATGATTTCTTCTGTTGATGTTCCGGCCATAAAACACTATAACCCGCCCCGAAATGGATTTTTATTTTACAAGGATAGACCGATGACTGTTACCCGTACTTTCTCTATTATCAAGCCCGATGCCACACGCCGCAACCTGACCGGTGCGGTGACTAAAATTCTGGAAGACGGCGGTCTTCGGGTTGTGGCCTCAAAGCGCATTCACATGACCCGCGCACAGGCCGAAGGCTTTTACGGCGTTCATAAAGAGCGGCCTTTCTTCGGTGAGCTGGTTGATTTCATGATTTCCGAGCCGGTTGTGGTTCAGGTTCTGGAAGGTGAGAATGCTGTGTTGAGAAATCGCGAACTTATGGGCGCGACAAATCCGTCAGAAGCAGATGAGGGTACTATCCGCAAAACTCACGCCCTGTCCATCGGTGAAAATTCCGTTCACGGGTCCGATAGTGACGAAAATGCTGCCATTGAAATTGCCTTCTTCTTTAATGAAGACGAAATCGTCGGCTAATTCATAAAGAAATTTTAAAAAGCCGTAGAGCCTTAAAGGGCCTGCGGCTTTTTTTATTTAAGGCGAACGTCAACGCTCAGGCCAAATTCTTTACCCAGTTTCGATAAGCGTTCCATGACCACTTCATTGACCAATGCCGCGTCTTTTTCTTTGACGTTGAGCAAGATATTGGTGTCATCCATTTGTAAGGCTGCTGATTTAAGGCCCTTTGCGGTGCCGCCGGAAATGCGCTGGCCCAGACGCAGGGCAAGGCCCACCTGATTGGCGTAGAGTATGTCCGTATCTTTCAGGAGCGTTTCAACCTTTGCCGTATCTTTCTCGCCGGTTTTTCCGCCGTAACAGATATAAAGCGTTAGGCCTATGAAAGCTGCGCCCCGGTGATTAACCCCCAGCAGGCGGCCATGGAGCACCTCATAGAGGACTTTTTCTGCCCGATACTCCGGATGACCGCGCCAGCCCACATCGCTGAGGATAGAGGCCGCCAGCCTGAGCCGGTTTGGTTCAAAAACATCATTTGGGAACAGGGGATCAATCCATTTCTGCATGCGTTTCCCATGCTCGGAAAAGCGACCCGTATTGGCGGCAATGTCATGGCAGGCGGCAATCAGGGGGTCTTGGGCGCGCACGTCCGGCGCCATACCTTCATACAGCAATCCCTCCCGCAGGCCATATCCTGACACGATCAGTCGTTTGGATTTGAGCTTTTTAATCAGGCGGTTGAGGATATAGGCCGACAAGGACAAGACCTTGAGCCGCCGGGCTGATATATGAACCCGGTAGCGGATAAGCTCCGCATAGCTCATTTTAGACAGCTTTTCGGTAAGAGTAAGGGCTTCTTCCCGGCTCATGGTATAATGATGGACATTATTGAGGGCATAACCCTGTTCCATAATGTGAATTTTTGCCAATGCGCGCCATGAGCCGCCCACTGCGTAGAAATTTTCCTGTGTATGATTGCCTTTCCAGTCGAGGGAATTGATGGCCCGGTCAATATCTGCTTTGGGTGAGGATATGGTCTCACCATCCAGAGACTGATATTTCAGGGGTCCAATGGCAAAGCTGACCTTTTCCTCTACCGTCCCCTTGCCGGACAATCGGGAAAGTTCCAGGCTGCCACCGCCCAAATCACCCATGATGCCTTGGGCGCGGGGCAAGGCGCAGAGGATACCAAGACCCGATAGCCTTGCTTCCTCAATGCCCGGAATAACCGAAACATCCAGATGACATTCTGTTCTGATTCTGTCGGCAAAGGCCGGGCCATTTTCAGCTTCCCTGACCGCAGAGGTGGCCACAACCCGGTAATTTGTCACATACATCTTGTCTAACATTAAGTGAAAACGCTTCAGGCTTTTCAGGGCCTGTTCCATGGCATCATCCTGCATGCGCCCGGTTTCGGACAGGCCACGGCCCAGACCGCAAAGGATTTTTTCGTTAAAAATGACATAGGGCGCGCGCTTCAGGCTCTCGTAAACCACAAGACGAACAGAGTTTGAACCAATGTCTACTACGGCGAATTTATCCAAAATATTTTACTCTTTTAGCAGCAACGGGAATTCTTTACCCTTAATTGCTTTTCCCATGCCTGACAAGCTGGGATTTTTTAAAAAATATTCATGGGCAGAGAATTTTACGTCGCCCGGCTTTGCCCGCACGTAGGAATGATCAGGTTGCAGGTGCCAGCTTTGCATATTGTCCTTCAGGTTGGCCACCATTACCTGACCCAGAACCTGTGACTTTACAGTGGAATTTTCAATGGGAATCATGGCCTCGACCCGCCGTTCAAAATTGCGTGGCATCCAGTCAGAAGAGGAGATATAGACCTTGGCATGATCCGATGGCATCGGATGGCCATTGCCAAAACAGGTAATGCGCGCATGTTCCAGAAAACGGCCAACGATACTTTTAACCCGGATATTTTCTGACATATCCGGCACGCCGGGCCGCAGGCAACATATACCGCGCACGACAAGATCAATGGAGACCCCGGCGCAGGAGGCCTCATACAGCTTGTCAATGATGACCGGGTCCACAAGGGCATTCATCTTGGCCCACAGGCTGGCCGGTTTGCCCTTTTTGGCAAAGTCCATTTCCCGTTCAATCAGCTCGATCAGTTTGTTGCGGATCTCATAGGGCGATATTACGGCCTTTTCCAATGCCTTTGGCCGGGCGTATCCGGTCAGATAATTAAAAATATGGATGGCGTCCCGGCCCAAGGCCTCATCATCGGTGAAAAAGGACAGGTCCGTATATATCTTAGCGGTGACCGAGTGGTAATTCCCGGTGCCGTAATGGATATAGGTTCGCAGATGCTCATTCTCCCGCCGGACAATGACCGAAATCTTGGCATGGGTTTTGAGTTCAAGGAAGCCATAGACCACCTGCACGCCGGCCCGTTCCATATCCCGGGCCCATTTGATGTTGCGCGCCTCATCAAAGCGGGCTTTCAGCTCCACCAGTGCGGTCACTGATTTTCCGGCTTCGGCGGCATCAATCAGGGCCCGGACAATGGGCGAATCCTCGCTGGTCCGATAGAGGGTCTGCTTAATGGCCACCACATCCGGGTCAAGAGCCGCCTGACGGAGGAAGCTGACCACCACATCAAAGCTTTCAAAGGGGTGATGGACGATAAAGTCTTTTTCCCGGATGGCGGAAAAGCAATTGCCGCCCTTTTCCTTGACACGTTGGGGGAAACGGGGGTCCAGCGATTTGAATTTAAGTTTTGGAAAGCCGTCAACGATCAACTGATCAACCTCGGCCAGCCCAAGAACGCCGCTGACGCTGATGATCTCTGTGTCGGTAATCTGCAATTCACGTTTGACCATATTCAATAGATTATCGGGGATATTGGTATTCACCTCAAGCCGGATAACGTGACCACGGCGCCGCCTTTTCAGGGCGCTCTCAAACACGCGAACCAGATCCTCGGCCTCCTCATCCACCTCCATCTCGCTATCCCGGATCAAGCGGAAAATTCCTTCTCCTTTGATGGAATAGTTGGGAAATAGCAGGTTTAAAAACAGCCGGATACAGTTTTCAACGGATATGAACCGCACCTCCGCGCCGGGCAGGCGAACAAACCGCTTGGTTTGGCGCGGCACAGGCAACAGGGCCAGAAGGGGGCTGCCGTCTTCGTTATTTTCCAGTTCCAGAACAATGGAAAACCCGAGGTTTGGAATGAAGGGAAACGGGTGGGCCGGATCAACGGCGAGCGGCGTTAAAATCGGGAAAACACTTTCCAGAAAATATTCTTCCAGCCATTCCATGTCCTTGGCCGTAATATCGCTGGACCTGATCAGGCTGATGCCTTCACCGTGTAATTCTTCGACCAGTGCCGCCCAGCGGATCTGCTGCTCATTAATCAGGTCTTCGGCGAGGTCATTGATCTTCTTGAGCTGTTCCATGGGCGTTAGGCCGTCATTGCTGATCTTTTCCACGCCCGCCGTTATCTGGCCGCGAATACCCGCGACACGCACCATATAAAATTCGTCAAGATTGCTGCCGGAAATGGACAGGAAACGCAGCCGTTCCAACAATGGATGCGCCAGATTATTGGATTCTTCCATTACCCGCATGTTAAAACGTAACCACGACAGTTCCCGGTTGATCAATCTTTCAGGGACCGGAATATGGTGGAACGGATGTTTATGTTTCTTCTTCTTGGACACGAGGGTGTTGAACTCCATTTCAGAGGATATGATTAACTTTAAAATATTTCAATTTTATGAATTGTGCAATGTTGGAATAGTTTATTCCAGTAGTTCCCGGATCAGGGGAACGGTAATTTTTCGTTTGCGTACCAGCGCCAATATATCAATTTTGCTCACAATGTCCCGCGCGGCCTCAAAAGAGCGTTCGATTCGCGGGATCAGATATTGAACCACTTCTATCGGGACATTGATCTGGCGGTCCATAAATTGTTTCACGATGACAGCGGTTAAAAGCTCATCATCGGGGGGGCCGATTTCAAGGATCATGCTGGCCAGCATCCGGGAGCTTAAATCGGGCAGGGACAGGGGCCAGTCATTGGGATGGGACCGGGCCGTCAGCATAAGCATCCCACCCTTTTCCTTTTGCCAGTTATAAAGATGAAACAGCTTTTCCTGAAATGGTGGACTCTGAATATCCTTGTCAATATCTTCAACAATCAAATTGTCATGGCTTTCGCTAAAGCTTATCTGGTCAAGGCGGGCGCGTACCGCCCCGGATTTATGTTGCCACACATGGGACAGGTGAGTTTTGCCGCATCCTGCGGTGCCATAAAGAATGACGCAATGGCTATCTCCCCAATCCGGCCAACGGTCAATCCAGCCCACCGCCGCCGCATTGGTCGCCGTGACCAGATAATCTTCGGCTTCAAAGGCTTCGCGCAGGGGAATATCAAAGGGTATTTGCTCGGCGCTCATTGGGTATGTTTCTTTAAGGTTAAAATCCAGTTTTCCGACCCCGGGTTATCTTCTGATTCAGCCTGCAAAATCAGGTCTTCCTGTTCCAGGGTCAGGGTAATTTGGGCCACATCGCCGGAGTGTTCGATTTCCACCTCTGCGGAATTGGTTTTAAATTTTCTGTAGGTCACTTTGCGGATTAAGGATATGGATTCCAGCCGCTTTTTGATCGTAAACCAGTCTTCGCTCTGGTCAAACTGGATGTTCATGATCAGGTGAGACGATGTGCCAAAATGGATCATCACCTTTTCCTTCCACTGGTTATCCAGCCAATAGGTCGCCCGTTTTATGGCCTCGTCATAGAGAGCATCCAGGTTTTCCACATCACCGCTTGTGGTGACCGTTGTTTTATAGGCGGGCATATCCTCACCCGCCTTGAATATTTCCAAGGTCAAACTTCTGCCGCCAGCCCCATAGTCATTTTCAACATGTGCGCTCATGATATAGAGCGTACGCAGACCTGTCAGGCGGGCAAATTTATCGAGGGCTTCAGGGTCTCCCTGTTGCGCCTGCCATGCTGTCATTGTCATGCGGCCTGTGCGTGACGGGGTGATAACCTTTATGGGAACAAGGTTATTGATGGTGTCATAGTCCATCCACGCGGTGCGCCAGTCATTGCTTTTTTCCCACAGGAGGGCTGCGCCATCTTTTTCCAACACGGTCAGAATATTGACCGGGCTGGATAATGTCTCGGCGAAGGGCAGTTGCATGGCAGACAGAAAATTGTAAATCTTGTCCCGGCTGAAATGAACGGTAAAATCAGCGATATAGCGTACGGGTGAACTTTTTTCATTGGCAATTTCTATGCCGCTGACCAGTTCCGTGATCTGCCCATCGGTCAGGGGGGGGAGGTGTTTGTGATCTTCCTCACGTATTATTTTGCGAAACAGTTTTTCCAGGGCGATGCGCTGAGCCTTTTTTAAAGCCGCCCGGCTGGCTTGCCTAGAGCTGGTCGCTGTTTCGTCCATTGATATATTATAGATGGTATATATCTTTGGCGCATTATTCACAGAAGCAATGTTCGCCCCATTCTCATTGGCCCATGTTGGGGCAATGTATAGGCTTAGAAAAATACTATAAAATATTGTTATAACTATATTTTTTATCAAAATAATACATCCGTGCAGATCATTTTTTCATGTAATGACATAATAGTGCATCTTGTCATCACTATGGCAAGTAATTTATATTTTCTTATTTGATAAAAATCAGGTGGCCTTTTTTAATCTGGCCCCTTATATCTTGGCGGGTATTTACTATTGCTCAGGTGGACCATGGCGAACGACAAAAAATCCTATAGCTACAAAGAGGCTGGCGTTGATATAGAGGCCGGAAATGACCTTGTTGAGGCCATTAAACCAGCCGCCGCTTCAACCAAAAGGCCGGGATGCACGGCGGGCCTTGGCGGGTTCGGGGCGTTATTCGATCTGAAGGCCGCCGGATATACCGATCCGATCCTGGTATCAGGCACGGACGGGGTCGGGACCAAGCTGAAGGTCGCCATTGAATCAGGTCAGCATGGCACGGTGGGGATCGACCTTGTGGCCATGTGCGTCAATGATTTGATCGTACAGGGGGCAGAACCTTTGTTCTTTCTGGATTATTTCGCCACCGGGCATTTGAGCGTTGAGGCAGGCCGGGCCATCATCGAAGGTATTGCCGAGGGTTGCCGCCAGTCCGGTGCGGCCCTGATTGGCGGGGAAACCGCCGAAATGCCGGGCATGTATAAGGACGGCGATTATGATCTGGCCGGTTTTTGTGTCGGGGCGGTGGAGCGCGATAATATTCTGACCGGGGAGGGCGTGACTGCGGGGGACATGCTGCTTGGTCTGGCGTCCAGCGGGGTTCATTCCAACGGTTTCTCCCTTGTTCGTCGTCTGGTAACGGATTCCGGGTTGGATTACAGCGACCCATGCCCCTTTGATGAAACCAAGGATTTTGGCACAGCCCTGCTGGCGCCAACAAAGATTTATGTAAAAAGCACCCTTGCGGCCCTGAAAACCGGGCATATCAGGGCGATTTCTCATATTACGGGCGGTGGTTTTGTGGAAAATATTCCGCGTATCCTGCCGCAAAATGTCAGCGCCCATGTGGATGCCAGCGGCTGGTCTTTGCCGCCGGTTTTTGATTGGCTCCGGGAAGCAGGCAATCTTGCCCCGCTGG
>JAADFR010000032.1:6967-15200 GCA_013152755.1 Alphaproteobacteria bacterium | reverse complement strand
TAAAGGCCTTGGCATTATCCATGACATATTTGCCCACCGCCTCAGAAAAGGCAAACTGGGTATCCGTATCAATATTCATTTTGAACACGCCGTAAGTCAGGGCCTCGGCAATCTTGGCTTTTTCAGACCCCGAGCCGCCGTGGAAAACCAGATTGAGGGGATTCTTATCCGTATTGTGACGGTCGGTGACCAACGTCTGACTGTTCAGGAGAATTTCCGGACGTAATTGTACATTGCCCGGCTTATAGACCCCGTGAACATTGCCAAAAGACGCCGCCACAGAAAAATGTCCAATAGGAGACAGCAGCTCATAAGCCTTCAACACATCCTCCGGCTGGGTATAGAGGTGGGAATTATCGGCATCCGCATCAATCTCATGGCCGACACCGTCTTCCTCACCGCCGGTGATGCCCAGCATGCCCAGCTCAATCTCAAGGCTCATATCCAGCGCGGCCATGCGCCGCAATACCCGCGCACATTCATTCAGGTTATCGTCAATAGCCTCTTCGGACAGATCCAGCATATGTGAGGTATAAAGCGGGCGGCCCTTTTCGGCATAATAAGATTCTGAATGATCAATCAGCGCATCCACCCACGGCACCAGCTTGCGGTTGGCATGATCCGTATGCAACACCACACAGATGCCGTAATGTTCCGCCAGAAGATGCACGTGATGAGCCGCCGATACCGCGCCCAGAACCTTGGCCTGAAAAGCATCCGCCATGCCCTGCCCGGCATAGAATTGCGCGCCGCCATTGGAAAACTGGATGATCACGTCGCTGTTGTTGCGCGCCGCCGCCTCCATCACCGCATTGACACTGTCCGTGCCCACGCAATTCACCGCCGCCAGCGCATAGCCGCCATCCTTACAGGCATTGACAAGTTCGATATAATCTTCGCCGCTCACGACGCCGGGTTTTAGAGCCATTAGATCAGTCCTTATTTTTTTAAGAAGAATTATTCAAAATATATAAGGCTTATTGCATAAAAAAACCATAAAAAAACGGCCCCGTGACATATGCACAAGGGCCGTTTTAGAATTTATGTGCCAAAAAAGATCAGGCGGCTTCGGTTTCGTCAGTCTCAACTTCCTGAACCGGACCACTGTCCTGACCTTTGGCATCCTCATCCCGGTCAACCAATTCGATCACCGCAACCGGCGCCGCGTCACCATGACGGAAACCAGCTTTCAGAACACGGGTATATCCCCCGTTGCGTTCTTTATAGCGTGTCGCCAAGGTATCAAACAGTTTTTGTACGATTTCCTTGTCCGAGGCTGGCAGCTTTGAGGCGGCCTGACGACGGGCATGGAGGGACCCACGCTTGCCAAGGGTAATCAGACGCTCCACAACCGGGCGCAGTTCTTTCGCCTTTGGCAGTGTTGTTACGATCTGTTCATGTTTCAAAAGGGCGCTTGCCATATTGGCAAACATCGCTTTACGATGTGAACTTGTTTTATTCAGCTTACGCCCAGCTCTGCGATGGCGCATATCTCTTACTCCTTGAGGGGGTATCCAACCATCGGACCCAACCCATTAAAAATCCAAAAATTAGAATTCCTGTTCCATTTTCTTGACAAGCTCGTCAATATTCTCTGGCGGCCATCCCGGATTATCCATTCCAAGACGCAGCCCCATGGTGGACAGCACTTCCTTAATCTCATTCAATGATTTACGGCCAAAGTTCGGTGTGCGAAGCATTTCTGCTTCGGTCTTGCGCACAAGATCACCGATATAGACAATATTATCATTTTTCAGGCAGTTAGCGGAACGTACGGACAGTTCCAGCTCGTCAACCCGCCGCAGCAGGTTACGGTTAAAGTCAGGCTCGTCTGATTCTTTCTCCGTCGCCGTATCTTCAGGCTCATCAAAATTGATGAATGTCTGAAGCTGGTCCTGCAAAATGCGGGCGGAAAAAGCCAGCGCATCTTCCGGCGTGATCGTACCATCGGTTTCAATGGTCATAATCAGCTTGTCATAGTCCAGAATCTGTCCCTCGCGGGTATTTTCCACGCGGTAGCTTACTTTGCTGACCGGGCTAAACAGACTGTCGATGGGAATCAGGCCAATAGGCGCATCATCAGGACGGTTATTGACCGCCGCCACATAGCCCTTACCGGTTTCAACGGTAAGTTCCATACGAAGCTCGGCCCCGTCATCCAGCGTACAGATAACAAAGTCCGGGTTGTGAATGGTCACATCCGCCACTTCGCTGATCTGACCGGCGGTTACTTCACCGGGGCCGGTTGCCTGAAGGGTCAGACGTTTCTTGTCCATGCCTTCCATTTCAACGGCAATTTTCTTGATGTTCAGCACAACATCCGTCACATCTTCCCGGACGCCGGGGATAGACGAAAATTCATGCAACACATTGTCAATATGGATAGATGTTACCGCCGCGCCCTGAAGCGAAGACAATAATACCCGGCGCAATGAGTTGCCCAAAGTCATGCCATAGCCACGTTCCAGCGGCTCCGCAACGATGGTTACTTTTCTGCGCTCATCCCCAACCTGTTTAATGTCAAGGGTGGACGGCTTAATCAGTTCTTGCCAATTCTTCTGGATCACGGTTTAAATCCTTGTCAGTTTTTGTTCCAAATACCCTGAATTATACTCTGCGACGTTTCGGGGGGCGGCACCCGTTATGGGGAATCGGGGTTACATCACGAATAGTGGTGATGGTAAAGCCAATTGCCTGTAAAGCCCGAAGTGCGGATTCACGGCCTGAACCGGGTCCCTTCACTTCAACCTCAAGGGTTTTCATGCCATGCTCCTGAGCTTTCTTACCCGCATCTTCCGCCGCCATCTGCGCCGCATATGGTGTGGATTTACGAGAACCTTTAAAGCCCATCACACCAGCGGTTGACCAGGCAATTGCATTGCCCTGCGCATCCGTAATGGTGATAATAGTGTTATTGAACGTAGAATTCACATGGGCGACGCCATTGGTGATATTCTTGCGTTCTTTGCGTTTTACGCGTTTTTCTTCAGCCATTTATCGATACCTTATTTCTTCTTGCCGGCGATCGCAACGGCCTTACCCTTACGGGTGCGGGCGTTGGTGCTGGTGCGTTGGCCACGAACGGGAAGTTTTTTACGATGACGTATGCCGCGATATGCCCCGAGGTCCATCAAACGCTTGATATTCATCGCTGTATCACGGCGCAGATCGCCCTCCACCATACAATCACTATCGATTGTTTCGCGGATTCTGATAACTTCTGCATCACTCAGCTGGTTCACCCGGACTTCGGGCTTAATGCCAACTTTCTCACAAATTTGTTTTGCTATTGCCGGACCAATCCCATGGATATAAGTCAATGCAATTACCACCCTCTTTCCGGTGGGTATATTCACGCCAGAAATACGTGCCACGATCGTTTCTCCCGATCTAAAAAATCATAAAACAACAATCCCCACGGTTACCCGTGAAGTTGCGCGATTATATGTATTAAAAACCCGCAGTCAACCTTAGAGACAAAACTTTTACCAAGTTTATCCCGATAGAGACTACAGCTTGTTCAATACGTCATTTATCTGAACGGCAACATCATCGATGTCAGCCATTCCGTCAACAGTTCTAAGCACCCCTTGCTTGCTGTAAAAAGGCAGCAAAGGTGCCGTTTGTGTGTGATAAGTCGCCAGTCTGGAAACAACCGTTTCACGGTTATCGTCAGCCCGACGTGTGAAATTCGTAGAACCACAGCTGTCACACACGCCAGCCTTTTGTGGTTTGAGGTTAGTATCATGGTAACCCTGATTACATTCCGCGCAGGTATAGCGCCCGGTAATCCGGTCAACAAGAGATTCGTCGTCAACCTTCATTTCGACAACCGCGTCGACTTTCAGGTCTTTTTCTTTCAGCAGCGCGTCCAGAGCTTCCGCCTGGGCCACGGTGCGCGGAAAACCATCGAGCAGGAAACCCTGCTTGCAATCGTCTTCCTCTATTCTATCGGCAATGATCCCGATCACAATTTCATCAGTGACCAGCTTGCCCGAATTCATAAATTCTTTGGCTTTCTTGCCCACCTCTGTGCCAGCGGCAACGGCGGCGCGCAACATATCACCCGTAGATAACTGGACCAGACCATGTTCCGCCATGATGCGGGCGGCCTGAGTTCCTTTCCCAGCGCCGGGCGGGCCAAGCAGGATAATAATCATCTGCGCCGTCTCCCCTTGCCTCTGATCTTCTGCTTTTTCAACAGACCCTCATATTGATGGGCCATCAGGTGACTGTGAATCTGGGCCACCGTATCCATGGTCACGCTGACCACGATCAAAAGCGACGTGCCGCCAAAGTAAAAAGGAATGGCATATTTCGCCCGCAGGACTTCCGGTAACAGACAGACGAGGGTCAGGTAAATCGCCCCGACGACCGTCAGCCGTGTCAGAACATAATCCAGATAATTGGCCGTATTCTTACCCGGACGAATACCGGGAATGAAGCCGCCGTATTTTTTCAGATTATCCGCTGTTTCTTCCGGGTTGAACTGAATAGCCGTATAGAAGAAGGCGAAAAAGATAATACCCGCCGCATAGAAGGCCATATAAAGAGGTTGTCCGGGGCCAAGCAGGGTTGTCACGGTGGTCATCCATTCCGGGCCACCATCCGCCGCAAAACCGGCAACAGTCATAGGCATCAACAACAGGGATGAGGCAAAGATCGGTGGAATAACACCGGCGGTGTTTAATTTCATGGGCATATGGGACTGTTCACCCTTTGACGCGCCGGTGGCGGTCTGCCGCTTTGGATATTGGATCAGCAGGCGACGTTGCGCCCGTTCCATAAAGACGATGAAGGCAATCACGGCAATAACCATGACAATCAGCCCAACAATCACCAGCGGGCCACCTAATTGACCCTTGGAGCTTAGCTCCAGCGTCCCCACAATGGCGGGCGGCAACTGGGCCACAATACCGGCGAAGATGATCAGGGAAATACCGTTACCCACGCCGCGTGCGGTGATCTGTTCGCCCATCCACATGAGCAATAAAGTACCGCCCAGCAGGGTAATGATTGTGGTCGCGATGAAGAACATCCCGCCGCCTTCCAGGGCGATGCCGCTGGATTGCATGCTGGAGCCGATGGCGTAGCCCTGAACGATAGTCAGGACAACGGTGCCATAACGGGTATATTGATTGATTTTCTGACGTCCGGCTTCACCTTCCTTCTTCAACTGGCCAATGCTTGGCGAGATGGAGGTCATCAACTGCATGATGATGGAAGCCGAAATATAGGGCATGATGCCAAGGGCAAAAACGCTCATCCGTGAAATGGCACCGCCGTTAAACAGATCAAGCATCCCCAGAATACCCTTCTGATTCTGCTCGAACATACGGGCCAGCTCTACCGGGTTGATACCGGGCAGAGGAACATAAGTCCCCAAACGATAGGCCACAAGGGCAAAAAGAGTAAACCAGATACGCTTCTTCAGCTCGGTCGCCTTTGAAAAGGCGCTGAAGTTCAGATTTGCTGCAAGTTGTTCAGCTGCTGATGCCATCTGATATTATCCCTTATACCGTTCGTTCGTTACGCTGTGGCTTCTGCCGGTTCTGCTTTCGCTGTAACCGTCACTGTGCCGCCTGCCTTTTCAACCGCCGCAACCGCCGCCGCAGAGGCACCGGAAACTTCGATGGTAACTTTTGCCTTCAATGCGCCGCTGGCCAGAAGACGAACACCGTCTTTCACGCCGTTAACAATGCCGGCGGCCTGCAACACGTCAATAGTGATGGTTTTTTTGGCATCAATTTTTTTCGCATCAATGGCTTCCTGCAAGCGGCCAAGATTTACCGGTACAAAGTTCTTCCGGTTAATATTGTTAAAGCCGCGTTTTGGCAGACGTTGATAGAGTGGCATCTGACCACCCTCAAAGCCTTTGATCGCAACACCTGAGCGGGATTTCTGGCCTTTTACGCCGCGTCCACCGGTCTTGCCCTTACCGGAACCAATACCCCGGCCAATACGTTTGCGGTTTTTCGTTGCGCCTGATATGTTGGCAATTTCATTCAGTTTCATGGGTCTTAACCTTTTACAACCTTTTCCCTGTGACTTTCATCATATGGGGAGGGATTAAACTTCTTCAACCTTCACCATGTGGCGAACCTTGCGGATCATGCCACGAACGGCTGGCGTATCTTCCAGCTCACGGGTGCGGTGCATTTTATTGAGACCAAGACCAACAAGGGTTGCTCTTTGATCCTGCGGACGACGGATCGGGCTACCGATCTGCGTTACTTTCAATGTTTTCTTTGCGGCCATTTTTCTACTCCGTTACTTCCTGGGCAGCTTCCGGTGCCGCTTCACGTTCACCGCGCCGACCCACAATGTCACCAACTTTCTTGCTGCGTTTTGCGGCAATCATGCGTGGGGAAGATTGCTTCTTCAGGGCATCAAATGTGCCGCGAACCATGTTGTAAGGGTTTGAAGACCCCAATGATTTGGTCACAACATCCTGTACGCCTAATGCCTCAAACACGGCACGCATGGGACCACCAGCGATGATACCCGTACCAGCCTGCGCCGAACGGATCACCACTTTACCGGCGCCGTGACGGCCTTCGATGTCATGATGCAGAGTGCGTCCTTCCCGAAGCGGGATACGGACCATGCTTTTCTTCGCTTCTTCTGTCGCCTTGCGGATGGCTTCAGGGACTTCGCGGGCCTTGCCCTTGCCGAAGCCTACTTTACCCTTGCCATCACCCACAACTACCAGAGCCGCAAAACCAAAACGCCGGCCCCCTTTGACCACTTTGGCCACGCGGTTGATGTGAACCAGCTTTTCAATCAGTTCACTTTCCTGAGAGCGGTTTTCTCTTTCAAAACGCGCCATATTGTCTTCCCTTCTTATAACCTTCTCGGCATAAATCTCTTAGAAATTCAGACCCGCTTCACGTGCGGCATCGGCCAGCGCCTTGACCCGGCCATGGAACAGAAATCCACCCCGGTCAAAAACCACTGTATCAATACCAGCGCTCTTGGCGCGGCCTGCAATTAATTTTCCAACTTCTGCGGCGGCCTGGGCATTACTGCCAATTTTCAGACTTTTCCGCAAATCAGCATCCAATGAGGATGCCGCAGCAACGGTCACACCCTGTGCATCGTCAATAACCTGGGCATAGATATGCTGGTTCGTGCGATGTACAGAAAGGCGAAGCCGTCCTGCTGCCACTTTACGGATGTTAGTCCGAACCCTCTGGCGGCGGCGATTAAATAGTTTTTGTCCACTAAGCATAACGAGCACCTATTATTTCTTCTTACCTTCTTTACGGAAGATATATTCATCAGCGTATTTAACGCCCTTGCCTTTATAAGGCTCAGGTTTACGCCATTCACGAATTTCTGCAGCAACCTGACCGACTTTCTGTTTGTCGATGCCAGATATGATGATGGTTGTCTGATCCGGGCATTTCACATCAATGCCTGCGGGAATGTCATACATTACATCATGGCTGAACCCAAGCTGAAGCTTGACCTGTTTGCCCTGAACGCTGGCGCGGTACCCAACACCAACCAACTGTAATGTCTTGGAATACCCATTTGACACCCCTTCGATCAGGTTGGCGGCCAATGTACGCTGCATACCCCACATGGAGCGGGCGCGTTTTGTCTCACCAACAGGACCGATAGAGATTTTGCCGTCCGCCAGCGTCACGTCAACATCATTGACGAACGTCATGGACAGCGACCCCTTCGGTCCCTTGACGGTAAGGTCTCTACCGTTCAGATTTGCTTCGATACCCTGTGGCACAGCAATCGGTTTTTTACCAATTCTAGACATAGATAATATCCTTAGAATACTGTGCAGATGATCTCGCCACCAACATTCTGAGCGCGAGCTTCAGAATCGGAGAGAACACCTTTCGGGGTTGATACAATAGAAATACCAAGGCCATTACGAATCCGGGGCAGATCAGCCACGGAAGAATAAACCCGAAGGCCGGGCTTGGAAATACGCTTGATTTCGCGGATAACCGGGCTGCCTTCATGATATTTCAGCTCAATATTAATCTGTGGTTTGCCGCTATTTTCATCACGGTTATAGCCACGGATAAAGCCTTCACGTTCCAGAACATCAAGTACACGTTGACGCATGTTGGACGCGGGCGAACTAACAGTCTCTTTATTGACACGTTGGCCGTTACGGATGCGTGTCAGCATATCTGCTAGAGGATCACTCATTGACATTTGTCTGTCCTCCTTACCAGCTCGATTTCACAACGCCGGGAAGATAGCC
>JAADFR010000032.1:0-6962 GCA_013152755.1 Alphaproteobacteria bacterium | reverse complement strand
GAGGCCAAATCACGGAGTGAGATACGAGACATTTTAAATTTACGATAATAACTGCGCGGACGACCGGTAACCTGACAACGGTTACGCAGACGGGTCGGCGCACTGTTCCGGGGCAGTTTGGCCAGGTTGAGCCGGGCCATAAACTGTTCTTCCGGTGAAAGATCCGGGTCAACGGCTGCTTTTTTCAAAGCCGCACGCTTTTCGGCATATTTTGCCACCAGACGTTCGCGTTTCATATTCTTTTCAATAGCACTTACTTTAGCCATATCAAATTTCCCTGCCTATTCTTTTTTCTGGAACGGCATCTGAAAACCGGTCAGAAGCGATCTTGCCTCATCGTCGGTTCTCGCTGATGTACAAATGATGATGTCCATTCCCCGGGTATCGTCTACGTCATCATAGGCGATTTCAGGGAAGACCAACTGTTCTTTCAGGCCCAGAGCATAATTGCCCCGACCGTCGAAACTGGTTGGTTTGACACCGCGAAAGTCACGGACGCGCGGCAAAGCAACCTGAATCAGCCGATCCAGAAACTCATACATTTGATTACCGCGCAGGGTAACCTTGCAGCCGATGGCCATTTCTTCACGAAGTTTAAACGTCGCGATAGATTTCTTCGCCTTGGTGGTCACAGGCTTTTGTCCGGAAATTTTGGTCATTTCCTCAACAGCTTTCTTGATCTTCTTGCTGTCGCCGACGGCCTCGCCAACACCCATGTTGATGACAATTTTTTCCAGTTTTGGAATTTGCATCACATTGGCAAATTTAAATTCTTTCTGCAGGCTGTCACGAACTTCACTTTCGTAAACCTCCCGTAGGCGCGGGGTATATTTAGTCATTAGATTACCTCCCCTGATGCGCGTGAGATACGGACCTTGGTGCCGTCTTTTTCCATTTTATAACCGGCCTTGGTGGCTGATCCGGATTTTGGATCAATCAGGGCCAGATTAGAAACATGGATTGAGGCTTCCTTGGTCTTGATGCCGCCTTCTTCGGTTTGAGTCTGACGGGTATGACGTTTGACCAGGTTGATACCTTGAACAACAGCGCGAGATTTAGACGGGATCATTCTGATGATCTCACCTTTCTTGCCCTTGTCCTTACCGGTCAGGACGATAACTTCATCGCCCTTTTTAATTTTAAATTTTACGGTCGCCATTACAGCACCTCCGGTGCGAGAGAGATAATTTTCATATGTTTAGCTGCACGCAGCTCACGTACCACAGGGCCAAAGATACGCGTGCCAATGGGCTCATTCTGCTTGTTGATCAGAACAGCAGCGTTGCCGTCAAATCGAATAGCAGTCCCATCGGAACGTTGAATATCTTTTTTCGTGCGGACAATAACCGCACGATGCACCTGACCTTTTTTTACCTTGCCGCGCGGAATTGCTTCCTTGATGCTCACGACAATGATATCGCCGACGCCAGCGACTTTACGCTTGGAGCCACCGAGTACCTTGATGCACTGAACACGGCGGGCGCCAGAGTTATCGGCAACGTCAAGATTGGTTTGCATTTGAATCATTGGCTTATTCCAACTTAATTACACTAAATTATAAAAACGCTTGAAATCAGGCGTTTTTGACTATTTTCCAAGTTTTATTCTTGGAGATTGGCCGACATTCTTCAATACGAACAATATCGCCCACTTTACTTTCATTGTTCTCATCATGGGCGTGGTACTTTTTGGTACTGCGCACCACTTTGTGATACAATGGGTGTTTAAACCGGCGCTCAACAAGCACGACAATGGTTTTGTCATTCTTGTCACTAACCACTTCACCCTGCAAAATACGTTTAGGCATTTGTTTCACCCTTCTGTGACTGGTTAAGCTGCGTCTTGATGCGGGCAATATCCCGGCGAACGACCCGCACACGGGCGGTATTTTCGAGCTGGGCGGTTGCGCGCTGAAAACGCAGGTTGAACTGCTCTTTTTTCAAGTCAAGAAGCAAACCGTTCAGTTCGTCAGCAGACTTTCCAATAAGTTCTGGTGCTTTCATCTCTACGGCTCCTAATTCTCGCCGAGGCGCGTTACAAAACGCGTCGCGACAGGCAGTTTGGCGGCGGCACGTTCAAAGGCTTCTTTGGCCAGATCCAGTGGAACACCATCCATTTCAAACATAATGCGGCCCGGTTTTACCCGGCAAGCCCAAAATTCAACGGACCCCTTGCCTTTACCCATACGGACTTCGGCAGGTTTTTTCGACACAGGCACATCCGGGAAGATGCGAATCCACACTTTACCCTGACGCTTGATATGGCGTGTCATGGCCCGGCGGGCGGCTTCGATCTGGCGCGCGGTGATTCTTTCCGGCTCAAGGGCTTTCAGACCACATGACCCAAAAGTCAGCGATGTACCGCCTTTTGCGAGCCCGTGGATACGGCCCTTGTGAGCTTTACGAAATTTTGTTTTTTTCGGCTGAAGCATAATCTTTACCTTGCGTTCCGGGGTGGTCTGGAAGGACGGCCTCTGCCGCCGCCTGCGCCGCCACCTGAACTTTTCTGCTGTTCATTGATACGGTTATCACGGGCCATGGGATCATGTTCCATAATCTCGCCCTTGAAAATCCATACCTTGACACCAATGATCCCGTAAGGGGTCTTGGCTCTGCTTTCCGCATAGTCAATATCAGACCGGAGCGTATGAAGCGGCACACGGCCCTCGCGGTACCATTCCGTACGCGCGATTTCAGCCCCGCCCAGACGACCGGCAGTATTGATCCGAATGCCAAGGGCGCCAAGGCGCATAGCGCTCTGCATCACCCGTTTCATGGCCCGGCGGAAAGCAACGCGGCGTTCCAACTGCTGACAAACACTGTCGGCAACCAGCTGCGCATCAATTTCCGGTTTACGGATTTCAACGATATTCAGACTCACATCCAAGGCAACGGTCATGCCGGCAATAGATTTGCGCAGCTTTTCAATATCCGCGCCTTTCTTGCCGATAATCACGCCGGGACGGGCGGAATAGATTGTCACCCGGGCTTTTTTAGCCGGACGCTCAATAACCACACGGCTAATGGACGCCTGTTTCAATTTTTCCATGAGGTAAGCCCGAATTTTCAGGTCTTCATGAAGAAGATTTCCATATTCTTCACCATCCGCATTCACCATCCGCATACCAGCGGCTGTCCCATGTACGGTTGATCCCAAGGCGAAGACCGATTGGATTAACTTTTTGACCCATTATGCTTGCTCCTCAACCTCACGGACCATGATCCGGATGCGACTGAATGGTTTTAAGATTTTACCGGTACGACCACGGGCACGCGGGCGAAACCGTTTCATGACCAGAGACTTGCCAACGCTTGCCTCGGCAACAACCAGACTGTCCACATCGAGACCGTGATTGTTTTCCGCATTGGCAATGGCGGACTCCAGAACTTTTTTCACATCACCGGCAATGCGGCGTTTGGAGAAAGTGAGATCCGCGAGGGCGCGTTCAACTTTCTTGCCCCGAATGAGACCGGCCACCAGATTAAGTTTCTGGGGACTGATACGAACCATCTTGCATACCGCAATAGCTTCGTTGTCCGCAATGCGGCGTGGTGCTGTTTTCTTACCCACGGTTTCTACCTCTTCCTAGCTTTTTTGTCTGCCCCGTGACCGTAATAGGTCCGGGTCGGTGCAAATTCACCAAGCTTGTGGCCAACCATATCCTCTGTCACATAGACAGGGATAAATTTATGGCCGTTATGAACATTAAACGTCTGTCCGACGAATTGCGGCAGAATTGTTGACCGACGAGACCAAGTCTTGATCGGTGAATTCTTGCCGGATTCTGACATTGCTTCAGATTTCTTGAGCAAATGCAGATCGACAAACGGACCTTTCCATACTGAACGTGACATATTCTAGCCCTTCTTACGTTCGTGACGTGACCGTACAATGAAACGATCCGTCGATTTATTACTACGTGTCCGCTTGCCTTTGGTTGGCTTGCCCCAAGGGGTCACAGGATGACGACCACCAGAGGTGCGGCCTTCACCACCACCATGCGGATGATCAACCGGGTTCATGGCAACACCGCGAACGCTTGGGCGCCGGCCCAGCCAGCGATTACGGCCCGCCTTGGCCAGCTTGATATTCTTGTGATCCGGGTTGGACACCGCGCCGATTGTCGCCATGCAGCTTGACGGTACATAACGCTGTTCACCGGAGGCCAGACGGATCAGAACCTGGGAACGATCCCGGCCTGTGATCTGTACATAGCTGCCAGCAGAACGGGCAATCTGACCGCCCTTTTTCGGCTTCATTTCCACATTATGGACGATGGAGCCAACCGGAATACTGTAAAGCGGCATGGCATTGCCCGGCTTCACATCAACCTTCTCGCCTGCGATAATCTTGTCGCCAACGCTCAGGCGTTGCGGGGCCAGTATATAGGCCTGCTCACCGTCGGTATATTCGATCAGGGCAATGAAAGACGTCCGGTTCGGATCATATTCCAGATGAACAACCGTGGCGTCCATATCCCATTTGCGCCGTTTGAAATCAATCATCCGGTAGGTGCGCTTGTGACCACCGCCGCGGCGACGGGCAGTGATACGGCCATTGTTGTTACGGCCACCGGATTTGGTCAGCCCTTCGGTCAGAGACTTGACCGGCTTGCCTTTCCATAACTCGGAACGATCAACCTGTACCAGACCACGCTGACCGGGAGATGTTGGATTATATGTTTTTAACGCCATCTTCCTATACTCCCGTTGTCACATCAATGGACTGGCCTTCGGCGAGCCGAACCATTGCTTTTTTGATGTCGTTTCTGCGGCCCATAATGCCTTTGAAACGCTTTGTCTTTCCTTTGACACGGATCGTGTTAACGGCCTCAACCTTAACATCGAACAGACCCTCAACAGCCGCCTTGATTTCAGGCTTTGTCGCGGTCAGGGGCACCCGGAAAATGATCTGGTTATATTCAGAAACCAACGTGGATTTTTCCGTAATCACTGGGCCAAGGATGACATCATAATGTTTTATATCGGTCATTTGAGCCTCTCCATCAGGCTTTCCACTGCGGCTTTGGTCAGCACCAGTTTCTCAGCGCGCAAAATGTCATAGACATTGGCACCCTGTGTTGGCAACGCATCCACATAAGGAATGTTATTTGCCGCCAGCAGAAAGTTTTTGTTCACTTCAGCACCGTCAATGAACAGCACCTTTTCCAGACCCAGTTTCGCCAGTTTGGCTCTCAGGTCCTTGGTCTTGGCATCCTTCAGGTCAATATTGTCAATGACTATCAGGTCGCCATTCGCCATCTTTGACGACAGCGCGGTTTTCAGACCAAGTTTACGAATTTTCTTGGGCAGGTCGTGCGCATGAGAGCGGACAACCGGACCAAAAGCACGGCCACCACTGCGGAACTGACTAACCTTACCGGCACCGTGACGGGCTGTACCGCCACCTTTTTGCTTGCCAATACGTTTCGTTGTTCCGGCAATGTCTGCGCGGAATTTTACCGCATGGGTACCCGCGCGGCGTTTTGCCAATTGCCAGACGACAACACGCTGAAGAATATCAGCCCGTTCCGGCAGGGCATAAATGCCCTCATCCAGATCGACGTTGCCGGCCTTTTTGGCATCAAGTGTAATTACTTCGGCTTTCATGGTTATTCCTTACTCTCTTCTGCGGCGGGCGCCTCGGCTTCGACAGCCGGAGCGGCCTCAGCAGGCGCTGCACGTACGGCACCAGGATAAGGCGCGTCCGTATTCGCAGGCTTCTTCACCGCGTCATTGATCAATACCCAACCATTCTTGGCACCGGGGATCGCTCCCTTGACCAAAATCAGGCCTTCGTCAAGATCGGTCCCGACAACTTCAAGATTAAGGATGGTCTTGCGCTCAGAGCCCATATGACCGGCCATTTTCTTGCCCTTGAACACCCGGCCCGGATCCTGACATTGTCCGGTGGAGCCGTGCGAACGGTGAGATATGGACACCCCGTGGGTTGCCCGCAAGCCGCTAAAGTTATGGCGTTTCATCGCCCCGGCGAACCCTTTACCCTTGGAGGTTCCGGTCACATCAACGATCTGACCGGCAACAAAATGCTCTACGGTAAGTTCCGCGCCAACCTCAAGGAAGGCATCATCGGAAACCCGAAATTCAGCCAGTCTGGATTTTGGCTCAACCTTGGCTTTGGCGAAATGACCCCGCATAGGCTGTGTCGTCCGCTTTACCTTGGCTGTTCCAGCACCCAGCTGAACGGCATTATAGCCGTCGTTTTTTGTTGTCTTGTGAGAGACAACCTGACAATTATCAACATGCAACAGCGTCACCGGAATATGTTTTCCGCCTTCCGCAAAAACACGCGACATGCCAACTTTTTTAGCAATTAATCCTGCACGCATTCTCTTAACCCTGCAACTTGATTTCAACATCAACACCAGCCGCCAGATCGAGCTTCATCAGCGCGTCAACGGTTTGTGGTGTTGGCTCAACGATGTCCAAAAGACGCTTGAATGTGCGTATTTCAAACTGTTCACGGGATTTCTTATTCACATGCGGCGAGCGCAGAACGGTGAATTTTTCAATCCGTGTCGGCATAGGAATAGGGCCGCGAACGCTGGCTCCTGTTCTTTTGGCTGTATTGGCAATATCACCAGCGGCCTGATCAAGAATACGATGATCAAATGCCTTGAGGCGAATGCGAATATTTTGTGATTCCAACATAAAAATTTACGCGGACCTTTGGGTCCGCGCTCCTAAACCTTAATTATTCAATGATACTTGCGACGACGCCGGCACCAACGGTGCGGCCACCTTCACGGATGGCAAAGCGTAGACCTTCGTCCATGGCAATCGGGCAGATAAGCTCAACATTAACTGTAACATTATCGCCCGGCATTACCATCTCAACACCATCGTCCAATGTCACAATTCCCGTCACATCCGTCGTCCGGAAGTAAAACTGTGGACGATAGTTGGTGAAAAACGGTGTATGACGACCGCCTTCATCCTTGG
>JAADFR010000031.1:23802-56550 GCA_013152755.1 Alphaproteobacteria bacterium | reverse complement strand
CTATGGCCTCAGCCAATTCATCATCACCCTGAAAACTGGTGACGCCCTTAATATTTTTAGGGTTTTGGCTCCAACCGCTCACCTTGAAATTCTGCGCCGTTAGACTATGCGCCACTTCCTGCCCGATATTGCCCAAACCTAACAAACAAACATGGTTTCCGGTCCGGGGTTCCTTGGGTGACCAGACGCCTGCGCCCTGATATTCCCGATATTCGGTCAAGCGGAGCCGGTGGTTCAGAATAGCCCCCAGAACATAGTCGGACATCTGCCCGGCAAGGCAATCATCCACCAGCCGGGTGATGGTGATATTTTCCGGCAGGGCAGGGTCATTAAATATATGATCCACCCCCGCCCCAAATGAGGCAACGACTTTCAGGTTAGGATAGTTGTCAAGCTCTCCCGCCGGATGGTTCCAGCTAATGATATAGTCAATATCCGCCCGCTCACCGTCATCGGGCCATATGCGGATGTCCAATGTGGGATCATTTTTTTTAAGGGCGGCGGCCAGATCACGACAATCTCTGCCGGGTATGAGGATTAAAATGGTCATAGGGCTATGCGCCGCCCGTATCTGTGGCGAAAATATCATCATCACTGGCGAATGATTTAAATTCAAGGCCATTGCCGGACGGGTCCTGAATGAACATGGTCGCCTGTTCCCCGGCCAGCCCCTCAAAGCGGATATGAGGTTCAATAAGGAACTTTATTTTTCTCTCGGTCAGCCTGTCGGCGAGCCTTTGCCAGTCATTGCGCTCCAGGATCAGGCCAAAATGGCGTATGGGGACTTTTTTGCCCTCAACATCGCTGGTGGGACAATCGGGGGCGTCTTTGCTGTGGTGGGCGACGATTTGATGGCCAAAGAAATTAAAGTCTATCCAGCAATCGCTTTCCCGGCCAAGCGAGCATCCCAGAATATTTGTGTAAAATTCTCTGGCCTGTTCAAGGTCGGTAACGGGAAAGGCCAAATGAAATCTGGGGCGTGTCATATTTTCCTCGCGCGTGAAATAGCAGGGTTGAAGATATTATTCGTCATAAAATAAAAAACCCGTCTTCGCAAGGAAGACGGGCCAGTTTTACCGGAGTTTATTATTATTTTTATTTCTTTAATGCAGTTCAGCCCGCATCTTTTGTCTCAGGGCATCTATGGGGACCAGATTATTCTGTACCTCCATATGCCAGAAAGTCCAGCCATTGCAGGAGGGAGCGCCCTGAAGCCGTGCGCCTACTTGATGAATGGAGCCTTTATCCTGTTTGCTGATGATGGTGCCGTCGGCGCGTACCTTTGCGCTGTGCCGTTTGCTGGAATCCAGCAGAATTGTGCCGGGCTTGATCATGCCGCGCTCTACCAGGTTGCCGAAAGGAATTCGGGCCAGCGCGCGCTTGGCAGGGGTTATTTCCCGCGCTTCGGGACTTAAGGGTTCCACCATGTTAATCCGGTCGGTGGCGAGGGAGATATATTTGTCTTCCATTTCCAGACCAATATAATTCCGGCCCAGCTTTTTGGCCACAGCCCCCGTTGTGCCGGAGCCGAAGAAGGGATCAAGAACCACGTCACCCTCATTGGTGGAGGCCAGCAGGACACGATAGAGCAGGGCTTCAGGCTTTTGGGTAGAATGCCCCTTATGGCCGTTTACCTTTAGTCGTTCCTTGCCGGAACATATGGGTAGAACCCAATCGGATCGCATCTGTATATCTTCGTTCAATGCCTTCATGGCGTCATAGTTGAAGGTATATTTGTTAAAATCTTGGCCCTTGTTGCACCAGAGGAGGGTCTCATGGGCATTGGTAAAGCGGGTACCGCGAAAATTGGGCATGGGATTGCTCTTGCGCCAGATAATATCATTCAACACCCAATAACCGATGTCCTGAAGAATTGACCCCACCCGGTAAATATTATGGTAACTGCCAATGACCCAAATGGTGCCGGTGTCTTTCAGGATACGCCGGGCCGCCCGGAGCCAGTCCCGGGTGAAATTATCGTAAAGTTCAAAACTGCCGAATTTATCCCAGTCATCATTGACGGCGCTCACATGGGAATTATCGGGCCGGTGAAGGTCGCCCTTTAACTGCATATTATAGGGGGGGTCAGCAAAAATCACATCAACGGATTTTTCCGGCAGGCTGTTCATTAGCTCTATGCAATTGCCTTGCAGAATTTGATTCAAAGGCAGCTCGCTATAGGCCTTTAGCTTAACAGGGGCCTTTTTAATTTTAGTTGATTTCATTTATACTTGACTCTCACTTTTTTTTAGATTTCGTTTTTTATAAAAGCGATTCTGAATCAAAAAGCGAATCAGGTCAAGTTATTTTTTCTGATGAATCAATATCTTATGGGGATTCCCTGAGTAATTAGCTTGGAAATCGGGGCGAATGATTTGCGGTGAAAACGACTCGGACCTACAAGGCTTAGTGCTTTCTGATGGTGGGCAGTACCATATCCTGCGTTTTTCGCCCAGCCATATTCGGGGTAAATTTCACCTAATTCTGTCATTAAAAAATCACGTTTTACTTTGGCCACAATAGAGGCCGCCGCGATGGAAAGAGAAAGGCTGTCACCTTTTTTGACACAAGTTACCGGGCAAATCAGTTTCGGCGGTTGGTTACCATCCACCAACGCATGGTCCGGTTTTATCTCCAAATTCTCAACCGCGCGCGCCATGGCCATCAGGGTTGCCTGTAGGATATTATGCTGATCGATTTCTTCAACAGATGCCTCTCCAAAGCCCACATAGGCCGTTTCCATAATCAACGGATAGAGAGCTTCGCGTTTCTTTGCGGTCAGTTTTTTGCTGTCGTTCAGCCCGGGGGGGATATTGTCCGGGTTCAAAATAACCGCAGCGGTGAGGACCGGGCCAGCCCACGGCCCACGGCCCACTTCATCCACACCGCATATGATGCCGCCCACTTGCTGTTCAAGCGCGTATGTGGGGCCATGAGGGATTATGCAACTGCTTTTATTCATGGGCGAATATTAACGTGTTGTGCAATTATATAAAGGGATTTTGGCAAAAGAATGGGCGGCTCTAAAAGCGAGACCGCCCAAGTCTGGGGAGGAAAATGTTTAACATTGTCAAGATTAGGCCATATATGTTTATAAAAGGTTAATTTTTATTTTCTATATCATTAAAGACCCTTAAAATGCAGGAATAATTTTACTCAGATATTGTATTTCTGAAATAAATGCGTATATAGAAGTGTAGAATAAATTAATACACATAATTATTATGTTAATACTTTGCAGTATGACGTAAATGGATCAGGCTAATGTATATATATAATCAACATGATCAGCAGATTGTCGAACAACGGGCGGCGCAGTTCAGGGATCAGGTAAAACGCCGGCTTTCCGGTGAATTAAAAGAGGACGAGTTTCGTATGTTGCGCCTGCAAAACGGGCTGTATCTGCAAATTCATGCCTATATGCTGCGGGTGGCGGTTCCTTACGGCCTTATGTCCTCGCGCCAGCTTCGTATGCTCAGTGCTATTGCCACGAAATATGACCGGGGCTATGGCCATATGACCACGCGCCAGAATATACAGTTCAACTGGCCCAATCTGGAGGATGTGCCGAATATACTGGATGATCTGGCGACGGTTCAGATGCATGCCATTCAGACCAGCGGCAATTGTATTCGTAATATCAGCGCGGATCAGCTGGCTGGCGTGGCGCGTGATGAGGTTGTCGATCCGCGTCCTTATGCTGAAATTATGCGTCAATGGTCCACATTCCATCCGGAATTTGCCTATCTGCCCCGCAAGTTTAAATTTGCCTTCACAGGCGCGAAACAGGACAGGGCCGCAATTAAGTTCCACGACATCGGTTATCGTGCGGTTAAAAATGATACTGGTGACATTGGTTTTGAAGTTTACGTTGGCGGCGGCATGGGCCGGACTCCAATGATCGGCAAGGTGATCAACAGCTTCGTACCGGAAGCCGATCTGATAACCTATACCGAGGCCATCATGCGGGTTTATAATCAATTTGGTCGCCGGGATAATAAATATAAAGCCCGAATTAAAATTCTGGTCCATGAATTGGGGGTTGAGGAATTTACCAGCCGAGTGGACGCCGAATTTGCCGCCCTTGGCCGGGAAGGGGCTGTGCCGCTTGACCGGGCCGAGATAGAGCGCGTTTCCGCCTATTTCACCGACCCTGATTATGCAGAGCTGCCGGACCAATGTGGTGCATTGGAGCAAAATTTGCTGGATAACAAGGATTTCTCATTCTGGTACAAGCAGAATGTGCTGTCTCATAAGAAAGCCGGATATGCCATTGTTAATCTGTCCCTGAAAAAGCCGGGCGTGCCGCCAGGGGATATTACCGACAAACAGATGCTGGTCGTGGCCGACCTTGCCGATCAATATAGTTTTGGTGAATTGCGGTCCACCCATGAACAAAATCTTGTGTTTGCGGATGTTCGTAAGGAAGACCTGTTTGACCTGTGGCAGTCTTTGAGGGACACGGGCTTTGCCGAACCGAATATTGGCACCATGCAGGATATGATCTGTTGTCCGGGTCTTGATTTCTGTACCTTAGCCAATGCACGGTCCATCCCCATTGCCGAGAAAATCACCCGCCGCTTTGATGATATGGATTATCTGTATGATCTGGGCGAGTTGAAGTTGAAAATGTCCGGCTGTATCAATGCTTGCGGTCATCATCATGTGGGTCATATCGGGATACTTGGTGTCAATAAAAAAGGCACAGAGTTTTATCAGATCACGCTCGGCGGGGATGCGACGGACACGGCGTCCATCGGCAAGATTATGGGCCGGGGTTTCCCGGAAGATGAGATCATCCCGGCATTGGAAGATATATTGAAGATTTATATCGATATTCGCACACCGGGGGAACGGTTCATCGATACCTACCGCCGGGTTGGCGCGGAGCCTTTCAAAGCCATATATGAAGAATTTTCCTTACGGGGAGCGGAGCTATGAAAATCATTAAAGACAAGGCCATTGTTGAGGATAGTTGGACCCATTATGACGGTACAGGCGATATACCGGCGGGCGATTTGATTGTGCCACTGGCGGTCTGGAAAGAAATGGACCTGTCAGGGCGCAAAGTAGGATTGCGCCTTGAACCGGATGATCATCCGGGTGATATGGTGGACGATCTGGACAGCTTTGATCTGATTGCCATTAACTTTCCCAGCTTTAACGATGGCCGGGGTTATTCCTATGCCAAGATACTGCGGGACCGCTTTGGCTATAGCAAAGAAATCCGGGCCATCGGTGATGTGATGCGCGATCAGATATTTTATATGCAACGCTGCGGTTTTAACGCTTATGAAGTCAAGGCGGACCGTGACATCAAAGACGCATTGCACGCCTTTGATGATTTCACGGTCACCTATCAGACTTCGGCGGATGAGGCCGTTCCCCTATACAGACGGAAATAATATTATCTTATTTTCCGTTGTGGAACGTCTTCAAAATATAGGCAAGAACGTCTTTCACATCCTGTTCGGTAAGGTCCTCATTGCCGCCGAGTTCCGGCATGGCTATGTCAGAATTCGGGCTTTCAAAACCATTTTCAATATGGTCCAGCAAAATCTGATGCGACTTGCTGAGACGTCCGGTATTTGAGGTAAAATCAGGAATGCCGGGGAACGCACCTTTGCCATTTTCACCATGGCAGGCAACACAGGTTTCCCCATATATTTTGGCACCATTTGCCACATTATCCTCTGCACCGGACAAGTTGGTCATAATAACCACGGCGAACATGCCCACGATCACTTTTATGCAATATCTTGAAATGTAAGACATAACAATATTCTCCATGGTTATTTTTTGACTTTTTCGTTATTGCCGGCTTTGAGGAAAACGGCAATATCCCGGATCACATCACCCGGAATATTGGCCCGCACCCGCATATGGGTTACGATGGTATCCCAATCATTGTCCGAGAACTCTTTGGGGCCTCTCATATTGTGACAACGTTCACAGTTCAGAGCCCATCCCTTTGCCCCGCGTGCAAATTGCATGGGGTCGTTTTTGGTCTTTTCAGCCGCATCAGCCGCGAAACCAATAGCAAGAAAAATTAGCAAAGCGATAGTGGCGATATATTTTACGGTATTCATTGTATTATCCTTTCAAGAAAATTAGAAGCCGTAGGCAAATTCAAGTTGATAACGTGTTTCGTCAGGCTGTGTATTGACGAAGTAATCGCGCCGCTCAATATGGGCCTTGAGCGCAATACTTGGTGCCATCCAGTAATTTACGCCGCCGTTCCATCTTTTTTCGGAAACATCCATCAATGCACCACCGATTTCGGCGCGAAATTCGCCGTATCTGACCACGGGTTCGAACTTGCTAAAGATTGGGTCGTCTGTGATGCCGGCAAGGCGATAGGCCGCCTGTGCATACCATGCTTCCCATGTCCTTTCCCGCATATCAAGGCCGACAACCGGGGTCGCCCGGGAATGAAGAAGCTCAAAACGAAGATCCCATGGGCCTTCCGTATATGAGGCATCAACGCCCCAAAGGCGATAGTCAGATGACCGTGTGAGGTTGGAGTCGGTATCTTCCGCGCCACTTAAGCCTGCTGTCATGTAGGAAAAACCAACTTCAATGGAAGATTTATGAAACAGGGATACGCGTCCGGCAAGGGATTTGTTCTTGTCATTATCGGCACCAAATCCTTCTAGCGCCAACTCAGACTCTGTATCAAATTGCGGACCGTTACCGACGGCAAAAGCATACTGTATGACAAAATCATCGAGGGGAATGCCGCCGCGCAACATGACGCCCATATCACTTCCCGGTGCAACGCCGTGATGGCTCAGGCCTGCGGGTCTGTCGACGGATTTATTAATCCAGGCAGGATGCAGACGCTCTTGAAAAGCACCGATCGGACTTAGGAATTTGCCGACAACAAGCGTCATATTGTCATTCAACATTAAATTAATCTGGGAATATTCCAGATCAATTGCGGTTGAACCGTCATCTTCTGTAACGGCTTCCAGTTCGGCTTCAAACATAATCCAGTCTTTAAAACGGTAATGAAAGATCGGGCTGTAACTCCCGACGCCGAAACTATCCGTCGTACCGCCGGAAACGGCCTGAAAACCGGCACTGGCATATCCGGTCACAGCCCATTTGGAATCCGGGCTGCCTTCTTTAACAGACGTAATCTTGCTAATTGACTTGATCGCTTTATCAAGTTTTTTCTCTTTAACGGCAATTTTGTCTGTTTTCGTATTTAGGTTTTCTTTTAATTCCTTTAGTTCTTGTTTCAGTTGCTCGAGGCTCGAAATTCTTGCCTCAAGTTCAATAATTTTATTCTTGTAATTAATGGAACCCTCTTGTGCATATACGGCGTTGTTGCCGATAAATAGCATGCTGGCAAATAGGGGTGCATATAGTATTTTCTTTTTCAATAGCCTATTCATTGCTCATGTCCTCTTCAGAGTAAAAAAACATTAATATTGGTCAGTAGGTAGCATCGGTGATGATAAGAAATGGGGGTAAGTCATCAGGGATGTAAATTAAAAAATTTACTTTTGTAACAAGGCGTTCCAGCATATTAAACTTTCGTCCAATAAGGCGGAACAATCGCCTTTCATTACGTTTCACATTATAGTGATATAGTGAAAAATTGCTTTGATATGGGTCAAAAAGTAATATGATTACTGGTTCAGAAGGTCCTGATTTTTATAAAATTCACAAGTAACAATTCTGTCATAATTCTTTCATGTAGTTGACATTTACTACCGATATTTTCCCTTATGAAGCTTGAATGTATTTTAAAGTTTATGACTAACTTATAATTTATAAAATTTATTTATTCTGGAAGGAAAATATTATGATGAAAAATTCCGTTATGCGCTTACTTGCCGCAACTGCTATTTGCAGTATTGCGTTGGTGCCTGTCGCATCCGCGCAGTCGTTACAGGAACTGAAAGATCAGCTTACCGTTCTGACCAAAAAGGTTGAAGCTTTGGAAAAGGCAGAAACCAAGAAAAAATCAAGCGGGGTGAAAGTTAAATGGAAAGGGGCACCGGAATTTTCCAGCCCGGACGGCAAATTTAAAATGAAAATCCGGGGACGCCTATTCTTTGATTATGGTTCTGTGACAGTCAAAGACGGTGCCGGGACGAATATTCCATCAGATAAAATAAACGGAACAGAGGTGCGCACCGCACGTCTTGGTGTTGAAGGTATTGTATTCAAGAATGTGAAATATAAATTTGAGGCTGATTTCGCGGGTAATAAAGTTACCGTCAAAGATGCCTATATGCAATATAAGTTCAAACCGATTTCTGTTACCGTGGGTCAGTTCAAGCATATGAACTCTTTGGAAGAGCAAACATCTTCCCGTTATATGACTTTCATGGAACGGGCCAGCTTTACAGATGCCTTTAAACTATCCCGGCGGGTTGGTATTGCGGTTGGTTCTCACGGTAAAAACTGGACTGTTAAAGCAGGTTACTTTTTTGAAGGCTTTGGCTCCACCAACGCGTCAAAAAATGACAGCAACCTGTTTGCCGCCCGGGCTACATTCAGCCCCCATGTGGCGGATGGTGTAAAAGTTCATGTTGGTGCCTCATTCTTTAGCCGTAGTGAAAATGGTATGACGTATAATCATGGGTATAAGCAACGCCCTCATAACCATCAGTCAGGCAAGTTTGTTCGGTCACAAAAATTTGACATTGATCGGGAGACATTTTTCGGTCTTGAGTTGGCCAGTGTAATGGGGCCATTCTCTGCTCAGGCTGAATGGGCATGGATGAAGAACTCCTTGTCATCAACTGAAACGGCGACAACTAAAGACCCAAGATATAACGGCGGTTATATATCTCTGAGCTACTTCCTGACCGGAGAAAGCCGTTCTTATAGTGGCAAGAAAGGCTCATTTGGACGAACTAAAGTGGCGAACCCTGTTAATGAAGGCGGATCAGGCGCTTTCCAGATTGCCGCAAGATATGATGTTATTGATCTGGTTCACGAAACATTTGGTGAAAAGCAGAATACCCTGTTGTTGGGTGTAAACTGGCATCTGAATAACTATTCCCGGATTATGGCCAACTATTCACACTCCAATGTGAAGAACAGTGTTGGTGTAACAAATAACAAGATTGATGCCATCGGCGCCCGTTTTCAGGTGGACTGGTAAAATCTGTTAAAAATATATTTTAAGATTTCGCGGCATCCTCTGAAACATGGGGGTGCCGTTTTTATTTCTTGCCTTGTCACCTTGTCATCTGTTTTTATTTATGATAAACGAATTATTATAATAAAATAAATGGATGAACCAAATAATGTTTCATATTAAGCCATATGAACCAAATAATATTCAAAAAGTCGCCAATCTTCTCGATCAGGCTTTTGGTGTGGACCGCTTACAAAAAACCGTATATCGGCTAAGAGAAGGGGTGGAGCCTATTGGGGCTCTCTCTTTTGCTGGTTGTTATGAGGGACAGCAGGTGGCCAGCCTGCAATTCTGGCCTGTCCTGATTAAAGGTGATGAAACGACCTATGATGCCATACTGCTTGGTCCCATTGCCGTGGCGGAAGATTTCCGGGGTCAGGGATATGGTCTTAAGCTTATGGCGCAAGGTTTGGAAAGAGCGAAAGAACTGGGCTATGAGCGGGTCATTCTGGTGGGGGATGAGGCCTATTATCAAAAGGTTGGTTTTGCACGCGCGTTGGCCCGGAATCTGAAAATGCCGGGTCCGGTGGATTATGACCGTTTACTGGCACAGGAACTGGTGTCTGGTGCAATGAACAATGTAAAAGGCATGATTTCAAACATTAATTCATCTCATTAAGCCTTCAAATTGTCATAGAGACTTCCTATAGTATGTCTATGACAGAGAAAAACACATCATCTTTCAGACCAGATATTTTTGCCCGCGAAGCTCAAAAGGCATCAGGCAAAAAAGGTCTGCCGCCCGTACATCTGTGGAATCCTGAATTCTGCGGTGATATTGATATGCATATTAAGCGGGATGGTAGTTGGGATTATATGGGGTCGTCCATTTCCCGCCCGGCAATGGTCAAGCTGTTCTCCACCATCCTGCGCCATGATGAGGACGGAAAATATTATCTGGTGACACCGGTGGAAAAAGTGGGTATTCGTGTGGATGACGCCCCCTTCGTTGCTGTAGAAATGCGTGTTGAGGGCGCGGGCAAAGCGCAAATATTGCACTTCAGAACAAATGTGGATGATGTGGTTATGCTGGATGAGGCCCACCCCCTGCGTCTTGAATTCTCGGGCAAGGGCGAGCCATCGCCCTATATTTTAGTCCGGGACAGGCTGGAAGCCCTGATTTCCCGCCCGGTCTATTACGAACTTGCCAACATGGTTGAGATGCAGGACGGCCATTACGGTATCTGGAGCAGTGGAACCTTCTTTCCCTTGGAGGCCGCCAAGTGAAAGACAAAATCATTGAGATATTCAAGGCTTACGATCCGGGCCTGATGCGGGCGCGCCAGACCGCAGAGGTCAGAAGTATGCGCCGTCCCGTTGACGGTGACTTGAATATCTATCGCCCGGACAAGGATTACCATGCGTCCGAACTGCCCCTGAAACCGGCGGCGGTGCTGATCCCGCTGGTGGACCGCAAGGAGGGCATGACGGTTCTGCTCACCAAGAGGGCGCAACATCTGAAAACCCATTCCGGACAGGTCAGCTTTCCCGGTGGCCGCTGTGAGGCCAGCGATGCCGATGCCATGACAACGGCCCTGCGCGAAACTCAGGAGGAAGTGGGCATTGAGCCATCCCATATCACGGTTTTGGGGGCCATGGAGGATTACGAAACCATTACCGGCTATGTGATCACGCCGGTGGTTGCCATTCTTCAACCGGAATTCAGCCTGAAAGTTGATGCCGGTGAGGTGGCGGAGGCTTTTGAACTGCCCCTGTCCTATATTCTGGATGAGCGTAACCATGAATTGCAAAGCCGGGTTTGGAATGATCAGGAGCGCCATTATTATGTTTTGATGAATGAAAAACATAATGTATGGGGGGCGACAGCGGCCATGCTGGTGCGCTTTGCCAAGCTGATCAACGGAAACCTGTGATGGAGGTAGTTAAAAAACTGTCTCTGGCCGACTATCCGGCGTTTGGTGAAAAATCTCTGGTGAGATTGCTGTCTATTTTGAACGGCGAGGGGGCAACATGCCGAATGGTGGGCGGTGCGGTGCGGGATGTTTTGCTTGGCCGGGAAATTATAGACATTGACCTTGCTTGTGACCTGCCGCCGGAAAAAATGACGGCTCGGTTGGAAAAAGCCGGGGCCAAGGTCATTCCCACTGGCCTGAAACACGGTACGATCACGGCGGTTATCGAAAGAAACACGTATGAAGTCACCACATTGCGCCGGGATGTGGAAACAGATGGCCGCCATGCCAAGGTTGCCTTTACCGATGACTGGCGGGAGGATGCCCTGCGGCGGGATTTTACCATAAATGCACTCTATCTGGATGGAGACGGGGGGCTATATGACCCCTGCGGCGGTCTTAAAGACCTCGCGGCACGGCGCGTGCGGTTTATTGGGGATGCGGACAGGCGTATTACAGAGGATGCCTTACGCATATTACGCTTCTTTCGTTTTGCTGCCCAGATCGGGCAGGGGGAGCTTGACCCGGCGGGACTTGAAGCCTGCGTAAGAAACAAGCATTTGATCGACCATTTGTCGGGGGAGCGTTTGGCGCAGGAGCTGTTTAAAACTCTGGCTGCTGAAAATCTGTTGCCCATTATAAAGGTTATGGCTGAGTCTGGTATTCTGAGAAATATCCTGCCTGATTTTAGGGGGCTGGACCATTTTATGGCTTTTGTGCGTCTTGAACAGAAACTGGGCCGATGTGATATATTGGGCCGCTTGTCCTGCCTGATCGGCAACAGGGGCGCCAGCACAAGCCGTCACCTTAAATTGTCCAATAAACAGGCCAATATCCTGAAGCGATATGGCATGCAGGATTTTGAAATTTCGCCTCATATGAACAAGCCGGATATGCGCAAAATTATTTATAGTTTTGGCAGAGAGGTGTTTATTTTTGCCCTGTTGAAGAAATGGGCGGAAACAGAAATCAAGGATGGCCCGGCGCTTTTGAATTATGCTGAACAATGGCCCATTCCCGATTTTCCGCTTCATGGTCGTGATTTGATTAAAGCGGGCCTGACCGCAGGGCCGGAACTCGGGGAAATATTGAAAAAACTTGAAACAGAATGGATCGCCAGCGATTTCAGCCTGTCAAAAGCCGACCTGCTGGACATGAGTGCTTCTATTCGATGAAATCTAAAATAGCCTGATGACTGTCCGGGTGATCCATGATCGTTGTATGAATTACCTTGACCAGTTTAAATTTTTCCATGCCGTCAATTTTTGTTTCACTTACGGTAACGATGCCATCGTTATCTTCGCCTAGCAAAGGATTGAACCCTGCCTTTGTATCCCGTCCCCCCGCAATGATGCAGGTGGGAATATCCGGGGCGGGTAAGCGGTTTATTCTCTCAGGTCTTATTTCCTGCCCGGCTGGTCCGGCAATAGTGTGGAACAGCTTGATTTTACTCATCATCTCTGCCATGCGCGCACCATTATTTGGCGTTCCCATCATGATTAAATGCTTTGCGGTTATTTTTTTGCGCCATCCTTGCCTGCGTGATAATAATTCCCGGGCCACCAATCCGCCAAGGCTGTGACATATGAAGCTGACGGACGTTACATCCTCCAGATTATTCAGAAGATGCTCAAGATCATCCCCGTTAGATGATAAGGTTTGAAATGTACTTGGGTAATTCAGGGCGTAAGCGGCGAACCCTTTATCACCCAGGAATTTTTCGAGCTTTAACATGCTATTGCGGTGGCGACCCAAGCCATGCAGAAGCAGGAAAATATGGGATTGGGGAAAAGAAAGCTGTTTTTCAGCTTTGAATTGATCAAGTTTTTTCAGGCAATGATCATAGTTGCCCCAAGCTCGCCGTTTATTTTTCATGTCGAGCAACCGATGGTGACCGGTCAGAAAGTTTTTCTGAATTCGCCACCCCGCTAACAGATAAATATCGGCCCAGACAAATTTCCCGCCAAGGGTCGGGGCCGGAAGATTGGGTGGCCCTTTCAGGCTTTCCCCATCACCCTCTACCGCCATTTTGCCTCCGGGGGCAGGGACATGAGGATGGCGTCTACATTACCGCCTGTTTTCAGGCCAAATGTGGTGCCTCGGTCATAAACCAGATTAAATTCCGCATAAAGCCCTCGGTAATAAAGCAGTTCGTCGCGCTGCTCTTCGGTCCAGCTTTCATTCATATGGCGGCGGACCAGATCAGGATAGATATTCAGGAAGGCGCGGCCCACGTCTTGGGTAAAGGCAAAATCCTTTGCCCAGTCACCACTATTAAGCTGATCATAAAAAATACCACCTTCGCCGCGCGGACGGTTGCGGTGCTTGATATAGAAATATTCATCACACCATTTTTTATATTTAGGATAATAGTCCGGGTCATGTTTGTCACAGGCCTGTTTGTAGCTGTCATGGAAATCTGCGGTATCCTGCGTATTGGGAAAGGCGGCGTTCAGGTCACCGCCGCCGCCGAACCAGTCGCGGGCGGTGATAATATGGCGGGTATTCATATGAACGGCCGGAACGAGGGGATTATGCATATGGGCCACAAGGGAGATGCCGCTGGCCCAGAAACGGGGGTCTTTATCCGCGCCGGGCATGGATTTGGCAAATTCGGGCGGAAATTCGCCGTAGACCGTTGAAATATTAACCCCGACCTTCTCAAATACCCGGCCTTTCATGACCGACATAACGCCGCCACCATTTTTCGGATCATCATTGCGGGACCATGCGGTACGCTGAAAACGTCCCGGTTCCTGATCCGAATTGGTGCCGGCCAGTTCATCTTCCAGTTTTTCAAAGGCTGAGCATATCTGATTACGCAAATCCTCAAACCATGCGGCGGCCTGTTTTTGATGGCCTTTGGTGATGTCTTGATCCAGAAGGGGCATAGGCGGGGTCCTGTGGTTTAGGGAAAGAGTTTCGTCTGCCGCAAGGCTTCGCCCAATACCATAGAGGCCGAAAGGGCAACATTCAATGATCGAGTGTTCGCCATCATAGGGATCACGGCCCGCTTGTCCGCGCGGGCATGGACCTCGTCAGGCACCCCGGCACTTTCCCGGCCAAGCAGAATAATATCATCCGACCGATAGGATATGTCCGTATAAGTTTCTGCGGCCTTTGTGGTCAGAAGAATCAGCCGCGCCGGGCCAATATTGTCCAGAAAAACATCCCATGATTTGTGACGAATGACTTTACTCTGATCAATATAATCCATTCCGGCCCGTCGAAAGGATTTCTCGCCAAAGGGAAAGCCACAAGGCTCGATAATATTGACCGCCACATTCAGACAGGCCGACATACGCAGAATAGTACCCACATTGGGCGGTATATCAGGCTGGTAGAGGGCAAGTTGCACGGTTTATCCTCATGGTGTTTTCAGGCGGTGAATAATTTCTATCAGGCTGTATAGATATTATTCCGGTTTGCCGCAACAGGGTTAGCCGTAAAATAATTAACTAAAGTGCATTAATCTATTGCATATGTTCCCTATACTGAGTAAATCAGAAAGGTATATATAAAAGGATGGGGTATCCTTATTTTTCTTTTCTTTAATATAATTTAAGGGAAAACAAATTTATTCCATTCATAAGGTTTAATCACATAAGTAATCTATACAGCATTTAAGAGGTTTCTTTAATGACCACCAATGATCAAATTGAACATGAAGAAGAAGTTACACGCCGTAATTTTCTCTATGTTGCAACAGGAGTTGTCGGCGCAGTCGGAGTAGCATCCGTCGCTTGGCCCCTTGTTGACCAAATGAACCCGTCAGCAGACGTTTTGGCGATGGCCTCTGTGGAAGTGGATATATCACCCATTCCCGTAGGCCAGACCATTAGTATTCTTTGGCGCGGCAAGCCGGTTTTCATTCGCCATAGAACCGAAAAAGAAATTGCCCGTGGAGTTTCTGAAAATAATGACCCAATGATTGATCCGGCGGATGATCAGGACCGTGCCCAAAAGCCGGAATGGTTGATCATGATTGGTATCTGTACGCATTTGGGCTGTGTCCCTCTGGATAATACGGAATTTCAGAGCGGAGATTATGGGGGGTGGTATTGTCCCTGTCACGGGTCAGAGTATGATATTGCAGGTCGTATTCGTAAGGGGCCGGCACCCCGGAACCTTGATTTGCCGAAATACAAGTATCTGAGCGATACTACGGTCAAGATCGGTTAGGGAGGAAAAAATGGGATCATCTACATATATGCCTAAAAGTAAGGTCGGAAAGTGGTTTGAGGAGCGCCTGCCGATTATGGGCCTCATGCATAGCACCCTTGGGGCCGGATATAATGCGCCGCGCAATTTGAATTACTGGTGGAATTTCGGCTCACTGGCCGGCTTCATGCTGGTGGTGCAGATATTGACTGGAATTATTCTGGTCATGCATTACACACCTAATGTGGACCTTGCTTTTCGTTCGGTTGAACATATCATGCGTGATGTGAATTATGGGTGGCTTATGCGTTATACCCATTCTAACGGGGCGTCCATGTTCTTCGTTGTGGTTTATGTCCATATTTTGCGGGGCATGTATTTCGGTTCTTATAAATCGCCGCGCGAAGTCTTGTGGTTTCTGGGGCTTGTGATCTATCTTCTTATGATGGCCACTGGCTTTATGGGGTATGTACTACCTTGGGGACAGATGAGCTTCTGGGGGGCTACGGTTATTACCAACCTGTTTGGGGCCTTTGATTTTTATAATGGTATGGGCGAAAGTATTTTGCACCTTCTGTGGGGTGGTTTCTCCGTTGATAACCCAACATTGCAGCGTTTTTTCAGCCTGCATTATCTGTTTCCTTTTATTATCGTCGGGGTGGTTATCCTTCATATCTGGGCCTTGCATCTGCCGGGGTCTAATAACCCGCTCGGGATTGATGCCAAGGGTCCGGGTGATAAAATTCCTTTCCATCCCTATTACACGGCAAAGGATGCCCTTGGCCTGTCTTTCTTCATTGTAATATTTGCCCTGTTTGTGTTCTATATGCCCAATATCATGGGGGAACCGGATAATTATATTGAGGCTAATCCAATGGTGACGCCGTCCCATATTGTGCCGGAATGGTATTATCTGCCCTTCTATACAATATTGAAGGCAGTTCCGGACAAGCTGTTCGGGGTGATTGCCATGTTCTTCTCTATTTTGATATTCTTCGTCCTGCCGTGGCTGGACGGGTCAAAGGTCAGGTCGGCAAAATTTCGTCCGGCAACGGCTTTTTTCTTCTGGTTGTTTCTGGTTAATGCCATATTCTTGGGTTATCTGGGGACCAAATTGCCAAGTGAGATCATTATCAATATGGGCGGCGGCATTGATGCCCTTACCCTTGGCCGAATTGCTTCAGTCTTTTACTTTGCTTATTTCATTGTGATTATCCCTGTGGTCAGCCGCATGGAAACAACCAAACCTGTTCCGACAAGCATCGCGCAGTCGGTGTTGGATGCAAGGAAGGAGGGCTAGGATATGTTAAAAATCGTTAAAAATATCGGCCTTGCGGCGATGATTATTCTGGGATCAGTTTCTTTTGCCAACGCATCCGGGGGCAGTTCTTTTGAAATAAAGAAAAATGACTGGCCCCATGCGGGACCCTTTGGCAAGTTCGACAAGCCCGCTTTACAAAGAGGGTTGCAGGTCTATAAGGAAGTTTGTTCCGCCTGTCATTCTCTGAACATGGTTGCCTTTCGTGAACTTACGGCCCTTGGCTACAATATGGATGAGTTAAAGGCTTTTGCCGCAGAGTATGAATTCCCTAATGGTACCGATGATGAAGGCGAGGAAGTATTCCGTAAGGGCAAGCCGCATGATTATTTTCCAGCCCCTTTTGCCTCAGAGGCAGAGGCGCGCGATTCAAATAACGGGGCCTTGCCGCCTGACTTCTCCTTGTTGGCCAAATCCCGTGAGCATTTATCTATGTTTACGCCGTGGAACAGCCTTTATGGGGAAGACTATATTGTAGGAATTCTGACGACCTACCATGAAGGAAACCCCAATGGAGACGAGATGACAGACGGCATGTATTTTAACGAAATGTTTTTAGGTAATATGATTGCCATGGCACCGCCGTTATCTGATGACCTTGTGGAATATGCCGATGGCACAAAGGCAACAACGCAGCAGATGGCCCACGATGTGGCTACCTTCATGTATTGGGCCGCTGAGCCAAAGATGGAAGACCGCAAGAGAATGGGATTGAAGGTCATCATCTTTATGACCATCCTGACCATTATGCTTTATTTCGTTAATAAAAGCGTTTGGCGGAAAGTCAAAAAAGGCGATGACCTTGTGTGATGGCCTGACCCGATATTGATGTAATTAAAAAGGCTGCCAATTGGCGGCCTTTTTTTATTCATTATTTTATACAGCAGAGTGGGTTATAAAAATGAAATTTGGTATTCGTTTTATTGAAAAAGTGGGTTCTGTTCCGGATATAGTCCGTTACAGTCAGCAGGCGGAGCAGGCAGGATTTGAATATGTCTGGTATCCGCATGATATTTTCATGAAAAACACCTGGGTGGTGACAGCGGCAGTGGCACAGGCAACGGATCGGATCAAGATCGGCAGTGTCGGCCCCAACCCCTATACCACCAGCCCCGCAGAAATAGCCTCTTACCTGGCGACATTGGACGAATTGTCGGGTGGCCGGGCGGTCATTGGTCTTGGCCTTCACACCTATGACATGGTGGGATGGGCTGGAGTTGATTGCACGGATATTCTTCAGGTGACCAGAGAGTCGGTTCAAATGATTCGACAATTATTGCGGGGCGAGGTTGTAGACCATCACACGGCGCATTTTAACTGGTCTGATCAATGTTATTTGCGGTTCAAACCTGTCCGGTCAGAAGTCCCCCTGTATGTTTGTGCCTTTGGCGATGATTTTCTGGCCCTGTCCGGCGAGATTGGGGATGGCAGCTTACCCATGATTACGCCGCCCGCCTCAGCACGCCGTATGGTGGATTGCATCCAAAAAGGGCGAGTGCATAATAAAACCGGTAAAGATTTTGATATTGCCGGATGTGCCTGGCTCAGTGTCTCAGAAGACGGGCAGGAGGCAGAAGCAGTTATGCGGTCCATGGTCGCCTATTTTGGCCCTTATCTTGAGGATGACGCCTTGGCGACCATTGGCCTGAAGAGCGCGGATTTTGACCCTATTCGTGACCTGATTGCCCGGCAGGATTATGACAAGGCTCAACAGGCAGTTACGGATGACATGTTGAAACTGGGCCTGACCGGGCGGCCCAATGACATCATTGAGCAAATTGAGGCATTGCAGGATGCCGGAATAACTCAGATAAATCTTGGCGGCCCCATTGGCCCCAACGTGAAAAATGCCATAGAATTGCTCGGGGAAAAAATATTGCCTCATTTTGCTGCAACGTCTTCATGAAAGATATATGAATGGCGAAATTTAAAGACCATTTTTCTACCCAATCCAAAGACTATAGTAAATTTCGCCCGTCCTATCCTCAGGAACTTTACCCCTATTTATCCGGGTTATGTAAGGATCATAATCTGGTATGGGATTGTGCCACGGGGACCGGGCAGGCGGCGCGGGGCTTATCGCCTTTCTTTGATCATATCATTGCAACAGACGGCAGCGCACAACAGGTCGCCAAGGCTGAGGGGCAAGAGAATATAACATTCCGCGTTGCAACGGCGGAAGAATCCGGTCTGGAGACATCCTCAGTGGATTTGGTAACAGTTGCGCAGGCCTTACATTGGTTCGCCCATGATGATTTCTTTCAGGAAGCCAGACGGGTATTGAAGCCGGGCGGTATTTTAGCGGTATGGACCTATAATTTGCTGACCATCGATCAGGACATAGACCGTATTGTCCGACAGTTATACTGGAAAACTATCGGGGAATATTGGCCGCCGGAGCGGGCATTGGTTGATGAAAATTACCGCAGTATAGATTTTCCGTTTCAGGAAACCACGGTGCCAGACTTCAATATAGCGGCGTCATGGCGGCTTGATGATCTGCTTGGTTATCTCTCTACATGGTCTGCGGTAGTGCGCTATAAGGCGGACAAGGGCAGGGATCCCATAGAGGAAATCAGGTTAGAATTATCAGCCGTTTGGGGGGATGACACAGACAAGCGTATTGTAAAATGGCCTTTGAGTTTTCGTATTGGACAGTTTTAAGTTTTGTCCACTGCGGCGCGGGTCAAAAACATGCCGGTTGTTTTAATGGTCATAACGATTTCATCATTATGATTGAGGGTGGCAACCTCATAATTGATAATGCCAACCCCCGGCTTGCTTTTGGATTCCCGGGCGGCAATCACCGTTACGGTGGCTTTCAGGCGGTCATTCACATAAACCGGTTTTAACCAGCGCAGATTATCAATGCCGGGGGAGCCGATGCTGCTGCTGTTGGTCAGGACATGATCACAGATCAGCCGCATGGTAACCGCCCCGGTCATCCAGCCACTGGCGATCAATTGGCCATGAAAGGATTTTTTGGCAAATTCAGGATCGGTATGAAAGGGTTGCGGGTCGTATTTTGTGGCAAATTCGATGATTTCCTGTTCGGTAATCAGATAGTCGCCAAATGTTTCGCTGGCCCCAACGGGGAAATCTTCAAATACGCGCATGGTGTTTCCTAATTGGCAAAGCGGAAATGCAGCACATCGCCGTCCGCAACAATATATTCTTTACCCTCAAGGCGCATTTTGCCGGCATCCTTGGCCCCATTCTCGCCGTTATGTTCAATATAATCAGCGTAGGAAATGGTTTCGGAGCGGATAAAGCCCTTTTCAAAGTCTGTGTGAATGACACCGGCGGCTTGCGGCGCTTTGGTGTTTTGGGTAACGGTCCAGGCTCTGGCCTCCTTCGGCCCCACCGTGAAATAGGTGATCAGATGCAACAGGTCATAACCGGCCCGGATCACGCGGCCAAGGCCGGTTTCACCAAGTCCAAGGTCTTCCAGAAAGGCCTTCTGTTCTTCCTCATCATCAAGCTGGGCAATCTCGGATTCCAGCGCGGCGGAGATAATGACCGATACGGCATTCTCTGCGGCGGCCTTGTCCGCCACACGGCGGCTCAGCTCGTTGCCTTCTGCCGCGTCATCCTCGCTCACATTACAAACATATAGAATAGGTTTGGAGGTCAGAAGCTGTAATTCATTGATCATCTTCTGCTCTTCTTCATCGGCAGCCTCAACAGTGCGGGCAGGGTTGCCTTCTTCCAGCACGGCCAGAATACGGTCTGCAAGGGCCATGATCAGTTTGGCTTCCTTGTCCTGTCCCCGAATGCGCCGTTCAAGGCCGCTTTTCCGTTTGGTCAGGCTGTCAATATCGGCCAGCATCAATTCGGTTTCCACGGTTTCCGCATCGGCGATGGGGTCGATAACCCCTTCCACATGGGTGATGTCGTCATCCTCAAAACAGCGCAGCACATGAATGATGGCATCGACCTCACGGATATTGGCCAGAAACTGATTGCCAAGCCCTTCGCCCTGTGACGCGCCGCGCACAAGCCCGGCAATATCGACAAAGGAAAGCTGGGTTGGTAGAATTTCTTTTGATCCGGCGATGTTCGCCAACAGATGCAGGCGTGGGTCCGGTACCGGAACCTGTCCCACATTTGGCTCAATGGTGCAAAAGGGGTAATTGGCCGCCGCCGCCGATGCCGTATTGGTTAGCGCATTAAAAAGGGTTGATTTTCCCACATTGGGCAAGCCCACAATCCCGCATTTAAAACCCATGATTTTATCCGTTATTTGTTGTTTGGTTTAAGTCTAAGGCCAACTTCATTCAAGAATTTAGCCCCCCGTGTTTCGCCGGACTGGTCCGCAAGCGCCGGGGCCGCATGGGCCGCCGCATCAAGTAACGGCGCCAGCCAGTCCCGGTCAGCCTTGGCAAAGTCCCCTAGCACATGACCATGAACGCGGTCTTTGTCCCCCGGATGGCCAATGCCCATGCGGATGCGGTGATAATTTTTGCCCATATGCTGATCTATGTTGCGCAGGCCATTATGACCCGCATGACCGCCGCCGGTTTTGAATTTTATCTTTGCCGCCGGAATATCCAGTTCGTCATGAAAGACAAAAATATCTTCGGGCGGGATTTTATAAAAGCGGGCCGCTTCGCTGACCGCTTGCCCGGACAAGTTCATAAATGTCTGTGGTTTCAGGATCAGAACTTTCTCACCGCCCAGCCGCCCGTCATAGGTCAATGCCTGAAAGCGGGATTTGGGACCGGTAAAGTTATGGCGGCGGACAATCTCGTCCACCGCCATAAAACCGATATTATGCCGGTTGTTGTTGTATTTATTCCCGGGATTCCCCAGGCCGACGACTAACAACATGGCTGATCCTTAAAGGCCGGAAGATTATTCTTCACCGCCTTCTTCAGTGGTGCCTTCTTCTTCGGTCTCTGTGCCTTCTTCGTCTTCATCTTCATCCGTACCGGAGCTTTTCAGTCCGCTTGGGGCAGAGATCATGGCAATGGTGAAATCGCGGTCATCAATAACCGGTGTCACACCTTCGGGCAGTTTGATCGTGCTGATATGAATGCTGTCATTCATATCAAGCTCTGAAATGTCAATTTCAATAGCTTCCGGGATGGCATTGGCCGGGCATGAGAACTCAACCTCATGTCGGACAACATTCAAAATACCGCCCGTCTTGATGCCCGGACATTCTTCTTCACCAATGAAGTGAATGGGGATCATGATGTTCAGGCTGGACCCTTTGGCAAGCCGCAGGAAGTCAACATGAAGCGGCCAGTCAGTAACCGGATGGAATTGAACATCACGGGGCAGAACAGTTTCCTTGTCTTTGCCGATCTGAACTTCGTAGGAAGTATTCATAAATCCGCCCTTGTGCAACTCTTTCATCAGGTCAACCTGTTTCAGGGTTACAAGGGTAGGTTCTTTTTTGTCGCCGTATATAACAGCCGGTATTTTGTCTTCTCTACGTAACGCACGAGAGGACCCCTTACCCGCTTTTTCGCGCAATTCAGCTTTTAAAACTGGATTTGCCATTTTAATTTCTCCTAATTGATCATAAAGACGATGGCCTCCAGGGGTGCCAAAGTCAAAGGCCCGCGCATCTTAGTCAAGAGCACAGACCTCATAGTTCGGAGCTTGTAACGTGAAACGCCCGAAAACTCAATGATTATTTATATATTTTGCCGCTTAGTCAAAAAGCACAGAGACTGACTCCGCCGTATTGATCCGACGGATGGCTTCGGCGAAAAGGGGCGCGATGCTGACCTGTCTGATTTTAGCGCAATTCGCCACCGCTTCCGAGGCCTGAATACTGTCCGTTGTGACCACAGTTTCCAGCACCGAATTGGTGATGCGATCCACTGCGGGGCCGGAGAATACACCGTGAGCCACATAGGCACTGACGCCTGTGGCACCATTGGCTTTCAAGGCGGCGGCAGCATTGCATAACGTGCCGGCAGAATCCACAATGTCGTCCACCAGAATACAATGATAGCCGCTCACATCACCGATCACATTCATGACCTCTGACACCCCGGCTTTTTCCCGGCGTTTGTCGATGATTCCCAAGGGTGCATCGAGCCGTTTGGCATGGGCGCGGGCGCGTACCACACCGCCTACATCAGGGGAAACAACCATGATTTTGTGACCATTATCGCAAAGGTTTTGCTTAATATCACGGATCAGAACCGGGGCGGCAAACAGATTATCGGTCGGAATATCAAAAAACCCCTGAATCTGTCCGGCGTGGAGGTCCATGGTTAGTACCCGGTCGGCCCCGGCCTCGGTTATCAGATTGGCCATAAGCTTGGCAGAGATAGGTGTTCGTGGTCCGGGTTTCCTGTCCTGACGGGCATAGCCGAAATAAGGGATAACGGCGGTAATCCGATTGGCAGAGGCCCGGCGTAGGGCGTCAATGCTGACCAAAAGCTCCATAACATTATCATTGGCCGGGAAAGAGGTCGGCTGAATCACAAAAACGTCCTCACCACGGACGTTTTCTTTGATTTCTACCCAGACTTCTTCGTCAATGAATCGCTTGACGTCCGCCTTGGTTAATTCCATGCTCAGACAGCTGGCGATTGCTTCTGCGAGGGGCCGATTGCTGTTACCGGACAGAAGTTTCATAGGGCTATTTCCTTTTATGCTTTAAACACCGAATCTAGAGTAGAATATATAGCGGGAAAAATTTGAAAAAGCGACTTCAAAGAATCATAATGGCGGATATTTGGCGGCCATAGTCTGTCTCTCCGGCATGGGTCGTGCGGCGATAGCTGAAATAATCATTTGGGTTGTCATAAGTATCATGATCAAGGGCGACAATCCTGCTCAGGCCGGATTTTTCTAGTTGGTTTAGAACAAAGCCTTTTAAATCAAATAGGTAATGATCTTTCCGATGGCTATCCCTAAAGAAAGAGGGCTGTTCCTTGAAGGCTTCTTTAAATTCCGGACCGACTTCATAGTTTTTTTGTACAATTGCCGGGCCAATGGCAGCTCTGATATTCGCGCGTTTTGCGCCCTTGTCACACATCATTTGGATGGTATTTTCCAGAACACCGTTAAGTGCGCCCTTCCATCCGGCATGGGCCGCCCCGATGATGCCATTCTCGGGATCAGAAAACAGGACCGGCGCGCAGTCTGCGGTCAATATCCCAAGGGCAATATTTTTCTGCCGGGTGACGATGGCATCGCCCTTTGGCAGATTGTCGGGCCCCCATGGCTTGTCCAGAAAATGTACAATATTACTGTGAATTTGGTAGAGGCCGCATATTTGGACGGCTTTCGGATCAAGAGCAGATAAAACCACCCGTCGGTTTTTAGCAATATTTTCAGCTTTATCATCTGATCCGGGCCCGCAATTCAGGGACGCGTATATCCCTGATGAACAGCCACCCTTGCGGGAGAAAAAACCGTGGCGAATATTCGGGGCATCCAGCAGGGGAACGGTCGTTTTCATCACTCAAACCCGATGATGCCCGACAGGCCGTTGTCACTAATGGCCATGACCTTGAACAGGTCGCCCATCTCGTCCTTGTGAATCAATCTATTCAGGGCGGTTTGAATGTCTTTGGCCTGTTTGTCGGTCGCATTGGCCAGCAGAGTCTGACTGCGGGCCTCTATCCCCAAAAATTTCAGGAAATCGCCCTGTCCAACCGGGCCAAAAGTTTTAGTCTCACAGATATGTGCTATTTCTTTCAGCCTTTGGAAATCCACATGGGCGGTTAAATCTACATCGCCGGGGTCAGATAAAATATCAATATATTTATGCTGTTTAAGGGCTTGCAGAGTGTTGCCAGTTCCGTGGCGGTCATGCCCGTAATCAATGATCAATGCTGCCCCGCTGTGGCGTTGAATATATTCGGCAATTTCCGAGAGCAGATTTTCACCGATGGCACAAACCTCCGTTATACTGCCCTCATCTGCCCGAAGCAGCGCAGGCGGTATGATACTTTCAGGGGCGGCGACCGGGGCCAACTGAAGACTGAGCTTTTCTGCTTCATCAAGGCAGACGAGCCTTTCATGCCAGCCATCCCCGGTTTTCTGAAATTGTCGAATGGGCAGGGCATCGAAAAACTCATTGGCAATGACCAATAGGGGGCCGCCATTGCTTTGGTCGAGGGCGTCGCTGACCCGGTTATGCCATTTGGGCGTTATAAGGCCTTTAAGTCTTTCAGCCTGCATTTCACGCAGGACAGGGGACATTTCAACCAGATGAACCTCGATACTGTCCAGCAATCCCGGAATGACTTTCATGGCCCGGAGAATATCCTGCATCAGCGTACCGCGGCCGGGGCCAAGCTCTATGAGGTGAATTTTATCGGGGCTACCCATATTCAGCCAGCAAACCCCAAGCCACAGGCCGACCATTTCACCGAACATCTGGCTGATTTCCGGGGCGGTGGTGAAATCACCTTTTTGTCCGAAAGGGTCTTTCTTCATATAATAGCCGTGCTGCGCATTTCCCAAGGCCTCCCCCATATAGGTGGCTATGCTTATCGGCCCCTGTGCTTTAATCAGCTTGGTTAAATATGTTTCAAGGGCATTCATATACTTTTCTTGATTTTGCGAAAAATGAGATACAGGCCCAGCAACACCATGGGAATTGACAGCAATTGCCCCATGGTCAGAAATCCGGTGCCATACAGAAAGCCAAGTTGCTGGTCCGGCTCACGGTATTGTTCAACGAAGGTTCGGGCGGCGGCATAGCCGATGATGAATATCCCGGTCAGCCTGCCCGGCGTTTTACGCAGGTTGGTAAAATGAAACAGGAACCACATGAGGAAGAACAGGGCAAGCCCTTCGAGGGCCGCCTCATAAAGCTGGCTCGGATGACGGGGCAGGGGGCCGCCGCGCGGGAAAACCATGCCCACCGCCGCATCTGTGGTCCGGCCAAAAAGCTCGCCATTGATGAAATTGGCCAACCGGCCCAGAAACAATCCGATGGGCGAGACACAGGCCATCAGGTCCGTAAAGCGGAAAAAAGGAATTTTATATTTCCGGCAATAGAAATAGGTGGCCAGGGACACACCAATAAAGCCGCCGTGAAAAGACATGCCCCCGTCCCACAGGGCCAATATGTCGCCCGGATGACTGAGATAAAAGCCAAAATTATAAAAAAGAACGTAGCCTAACCGACCACCAAGGATAATCCCCACCATGGCCCAGAAAAAGAAGTCGCCGACCTGTGCCGCCGTACAGGGCGCGCCCTTATGTTTGATCAGCCGGAGCATATAGAGCCATGCAAGCCCCCAACCCGCAAGATAGGCCATGGAATACCAGCGAATCGTTATGGGGCCAAAACTGACAATATCCGGTGAAATATTGGGATAGGTGAGGGTCGCGGAGAATAAATATTCTAACATGGGGTTATGACTGCTTTTCGCTGTTTTCCAATTGTTTAGCCACTATCATGCAGGGCTTTACGATCAAGTCAAGTGCCATCAAAGTGAATCCGCTTGGCTTTCATCAGGACTTTGGTCATATTACAATTTTTACGGCAAAGGTAGTCACATGCAAACGGATAACAAGTTTTTTGATGATTTGGCAAAATTAGGCCAAAGCGCGGTTGGTACCCTGCACGGTGTCAAGGGCGAAATGGAAGCCATGGTTCGCGCACGGTTAGAGAATCTGTTGCAAGATATGGACCTTGTGACCAGAGAAGAATTTGACGTGGTGCGTGATATGGCCCGTGAGGCCCGCGCGAAAAACGAAGAGCTGGAACAGAAAATCGCGGCATTAGAGAAAAAAGCAAGCCCCAAGAAAGCAAAAAAATGACGGGTGTAAATTTTGACGGCTGTGATGCCTTTATGGCCAATCCGCTTGATATTCTGGAAATGATTGCGGGTCAGAATGAATGGCCTTATGAGCGATCCAATGATGAGGAAATCACCGTGGCCGTCAGCGGCGAATGGTGTGATTTTCACATTCGGTACTTCTGGATTGCCGAGGATAATCTGCTCCAGGCGGCGGCTATGCTGGATATGCGGGTGCCCAAAATCAAGCAGGCAAAGATTCTGGAAGCCATTAATCTGGTCAATGAACAACTGGCCCTTGGGCATTTTGCTATCTGGACAGAAGATAACAGCCTGATGTTCCGCCATAGCAATATGGTCGGCCCGGATCAGGCGGTCATGGCGGCGGCCTGTGAGAAGATTACTGACAGTATTCTAACCTCCAGCAATAAATATTACCCGGTGTTTCAGTTTGTTCTATGGGCCGGGAAAAGCCCCGAAGAAGCCATTGAATGTGCTATGCTGGATACGGTTGGCGAAGCCTGAATTTAGGAAAAAATTTGTCTGAATTATCACTAATATCGCCGGCAAAACCATTACTTCTAATAGGGTGCGGCAAAATGGGCGGGGCTATGCTTCAGGGCTGGCTAGCGGCGGGGCTGTCACCGGAGGCGGTAAAAATTGTTGACCCTTATATTGACACGGCGCGAAAAATGGCCCCGTCATTGGCTGAAGGGTGCTTTGCGACTGCTGTCTCTGACCTGCCATCGGGAATCAGACCGGGCTATGTCATTCTGGCCGTGAAACCACAAATGATGGATCAGGCGATTAGTGATTTGGCGGCTCTTGATCGTAAAGAAGCCGTTTTCTTATCCATAGCGGCTGGCAAGACCATTGGCTATTTTGAGGGGCTATTGGGACAGGATGCCGCCATTGTTCGCGCTATGCCCAATACACCAGCGGCTATCGGGCGGGGCATTACCGTGGCCTGCGCCAATAAAAACGTCAGCGATCCTCAAAAGGCCGTTTGCCATGACTTGTTAAAGGCGGCGGGGGTTGTTGAATGGGTGTCAGACGAAAGCCTGATTGATGCGGTGACGGCCGTGTCAGGCAGTGGCCCGGCCTATGTCTTTCATATGGTGGAGGCCTTGGCCGGGGCGGGCGAGCAGATTGGCCTTAGTCCTGATTTGGCCCGGAAGCTGGCTCTGCATACGGTGAGCGGCGCGGGGGCTTTGCTGGAACAATCCGACCTTGATGCGGCCACATTACGGACTAATGTGACAAGTCCAAATGGTACGACTGAGGCAGCCCTAAATATACTGATGGGGCAGAATGGTTTGGGGCAGCTGATGCTGGCGGCCGTTCGGGCGGCGCATAAGCGATCAAAGGAACTGGCGGATTAGGCTCATTCGCCCATATCTTTATTGACCCTGTCCAATATTTCGGTGCGATTTTCATCGGCGATCAAGGCGGACAGGACTTTCCAGAAGCCTTCTACCGACTGTTCACCAGCCTTTTCAAAGGCTTTCAACATATGTTCTTTTTGATGCTCGGTAATTTTGTCCAACAGATTTTGCCCCTGTTCGGTGAGGTGAAGCAACCGTTGGCGACGGTCTATTGTGCCTATATCCTGCCGAACATGTCCTTTTTCCACCAAAGTGCTCAGCACCCGGGACAGGCTTTGCTTGGTGATGTTGAGCAGTTTTAAAAGTTCCGCCACCTTCAGGCCCGGATTGCGGCCGACAAAATGCAATATGCGGTGATGGGCGCGGCCAAAACCATAGGTCTGCAACACGTCATCGGGCCAACTGATAAAATCACGATAGCCGAAATAGAGAAGCTCCATCCCTTTCAGGAATTTTTGATGGTCTGAATGTTTTTTTACATTAAAAAATATGTCAGTCATGTTGACATATTTAAATTATAATGTTACGAATATCAAGTTTATTGTGAAATATTATTACAAAAGAGGTTTAAAATGGCTGCCGCAAGTTATGATGATCGTGATGGTGTGATCTGGTATAATGGGGAATTGGTTAACTGGCGTGATGCCAAGTTTCATGTGCTGACCCATGCGCTCCACTATGCCAGCAGTGTTTTTGAGGGCCAGAAGGCCTACGGCGGTAAAATCTTTAAATTAAGGGAACATTCCCAGAGGTTGATTGAGTCGGGTCGGATGCTGGGTTTTGAAAACCCATATACGGTAGAAGAAATTGATCAGGCGGCCATAGACGTTGTCAAAGCAAACGGCCTTGTGGATGCTTACGTGCGTCCGGTAGCCTGGCGCGGGTCCGAAATGATGGGGGTCGCAACCAAGGGGTCCAAAATCCATTTTGCCGTTGCCGCATGGGAATGGCCACCGTACTTTGGAGAGGAAGCACTTCATAAGGGATTGCGCCTTGAGATTGCCAAATGGAAACGGCCATCTCCGGAAACAGAGCCGGTTCATGCCAAGGCGGCGGGTCTGTATATGATTGCCTCACTTTGTAAGGATGCCTCTATGGAGCATGGCTATGATGACGCCTTGATGCTGGATTACCGGGGGCAGGTTGCCGAGGCCACGGGGGCCAATATCTTCTTTCTGAAAGACGGCGTATTGCATACCCCGACGCCGGATTGCTTCCTTGACGGGATTACCCGCCGCACGGTTATGGATTTGGCTAAAAAGCGTGGAATAGATGTGGTGGAGCGGGCAATAATGCCTGATGAGATGGCTGATTTTGAGCAGGCTTTCCTGACCGGAACCGCCGCCGAAGTCACCCCGCTCAGCGAAATTGGCCCCTATAATTTTCTGGTGGGTGATGTGTGCAAGACCTTGATGAAGGACTATGCCGATCTGGTTAATGGGCGCTGAAGTATTTATTGGGCTGTGTTTTTCTCAACAGCAAAAAAGTTTATCAGAACATCCTTTAATAGAGGCCGCCAGTTTTTCCAGTTATGGCTTTTGGGGACTTCTTTGTAGCTGAGATCATAGCCTTTTTTCTGTAAAGTTCGTTTCAGCAAACGATTGGCAGACATATTATCATTTCGTGTGCCCACAGACATGTATATTTTGATTGGTTTCTTATCTTCGCTGGCATAGAGCTTGTTTATCAGACGGACATGTTTGTCGCTTGCTGCTGATTGCATGGCGATACCCTGAAAAGCAGAATAGGCCATTAATCCAAAGCAAGCACTGTTTAGGCCGCCAAAAGATACGCCAAGAATAACGCGATCTTTTCTATGGGAGCTTGTATGGTAATGGTGGTCAATTTGAGGTACCAATTCTTGTAGGAAAAAATTTGCATATTTACTACTGCAGAAAAATTGTTTATTTCGCCTATTTTCTCTTAACTTGTCCGGGTTACGATTATCAATAAATATGGCAATGACGGGTTTAATTACGCCAGCTTTGATTTGTTGATCCAATATTTTATCCATATTCCCTTTTTGGAGATACCATTGACCATCCGTGATATACAGAGTTGGTAGATTTTCTTCGGCGTTTTCAGGGGTATAAACACGATATTGAAGGTCATATCCCAATATGGTGCTTTTAATACGTATATTGTCAGATAGATTTCCGCCTGCTGATACTTGACAGCAAGTAATTACAAACAAGAGACTTGTTATTATGATTTTAAGTGGTGACATATCGTGATTTGAGTTGAAAAAACAAAAGCTAAGCCAATAAAAAATGTATGAAATAATATTTTTGTCATTTCAGATATTTTTTCTTGCCAATCAATGGAATGACGATAGCTAGAGTTAAGTAGCCTGTCAAATCACAAGAATTTCAACGCCGTTTATTTTGGCTAAACAGCTGTTTGGTGAAATATGCGGGTAAAAGAAAAATACAGGCAAATTTTCTTCTTAACCAGGGTGTGGAAATGGTTGCGTATCATGCTTTTTTGCCTATACTGCGCGTGAAATTTGATGATGTTTACGCATGTGCAATACGGGAAAGATAAATGACCCAAGAAATTAAAAAAGTCGTACTGGCCTATTCCGGTGGGCTGGATACCTCCATTATTCTGAAATGGCTCCGCGATACCTATAATTGTGAGGTTGTGACCTTCACCGCTGACCTCGGTCAGGGTGAGGAATTGGAACCGGCGCGTAAAAAGGCCGAAATGTTCGGGGTGAAAGAAATCTTCATTGAAGATCTGCGTGAGGAGTTCGTGCGGGATTATGTCTTCCCCATGTTCCGGGCCAATGCGCTGTATGAGGGGGTTTACCTGCTCGGCACATCCATTGCACGCCCCCTGATTGCCAAGCGTCAAATAGAGATTGCCCATGCGGTGGGGGCCGATGCGGTCTGCCACGGGGCGACGGGCAAGGGCAATGATCAGGTGCGGTTCGAGCTGGGCTATTACGCCCTTGATCCTGACATCAAGGTGATTGCCCCTTGGCGGGAATGGGAATTGAACAGCCGGACAAAGCTGATTGAATATGCGGAAAAGAACCAGATTCCGGTGGCAAAAGACAAGCGCGGCGAAGCGCCTTTTTCTGTTGATGCCAATCTGTTGCATACCTCAAGCGAGGGCAAACTGCTTGAAAACCCGTGGGAGGAAAGCCCGGAATATGTCTATAATCGCACGGTGGCCCCGGAAGATGCGCGGATAGCCCCACCTATATCGAAATTGGTTTTGAAAAGGGCGATGCGGTAGCCATTGATGGAGAGAAAATGTCTCCGGCCACGTTGCTGACCAAATTGAATGAGCTGGGCGGGGCCAATGGCATTGGGCGTCTGGACCTTCTGGAAAACCGTTTTGTGGGTATGAAATCACGGGGCATTTATGAAACGCCGGGCGGTACTATTCTGCTCTCGGCCCATCGGGGTATTGAAAGCATCACCCTTGATAGCGGGGCTATGCATCTGAAAGACGAACTGATGCCCAAATATGCCGAGCTGATTTATAACGGTTTCTGGTTTTCACCGGAACGGGAAATGCTGCAAGCCCTTATTGACAAGTCACAGGAACATGTGACGGGTACGGTGCGCCTGAAACTTTATAAAGGCGGTGTTCATCTGGTGGGCCGGAAATCCCCGGAATCCTTATACTCAATGGAACATGTGACCTTTGAGGAAGATGAGGTTTATGATCAGCAGGATGCGGCAGGCTTTATCAAGCTGAACGCCCTGCGTCTGCGTCTGCTTAATCAACGCGGCAAATTGAAAATCAATCCGAGTTACGAATAAAAAAACGGTTGGAATATTAAACTCCAACCGTCCGTAAGTTGATCGGTATATTTTTTAGGCTTTGCGTCTGCGCAGAACCGCTATACCCAATAATCCGAAACCCAAAAGGGCAAGAGGAGCAGGTTCCGGGACATTTCTTGCGACACTGTGAAGTCGAAAAGCCATATCACCAAGTGATACTTCACCTTGAAAAGAACTACCAATAAAATGTGCTATTTGACTATTTCCTGGAAAGTTTGTGTCTAACGTCATCTGGCCTATGTTTCTAATACCGCTCATACCAATCCAGAAGCTTCCGGCTGAATAGGTATATGGATTGGTCAGGCTTGCAAATTTACGTGTTACATTAGCGACTGAGCTTGCGCCGGTTGTATCAATAATAGAAATAATCTCAGTAAGAGAAGTTATCAAGGCTCCTGGCGTTCCTCCATTATTGGCAAATATTTTGATAGTTACAGAATCATTAATTTTGTCCCTATCTTTATTACTATATATGTCCATTCCTGTAATTGTGCCGCCAGTGGCAAATGTTACCAACTCTGCAAAATTTTGACCAGATGAAAAATTGAGCCAAGTAGCCCCCCCATTTGCTCCTGTAGTGTCGGGACTATAATCCCAAATAATGGTTGCTGAGGCTGTTGATATGGTAATAACGGATAATAATATTGCTATTATCCCCTGTTTAACAAATGAAATGATTTTCATATTTTTATCCTGTAATATTTATATCAGTCATAAAATATAAGCAATTATTGCGCCAGTTAATTAACTCTTTGATTTCAAAGAATTTTAATTTTACCCAACAATTTAAGTTGTAAAATATTCCGACAGTCTGTCAGGATTTTTTACAGTTTATACTTTTATAAATTCTGGTCAGGCATCATCAAATTGATTTTTCAGGTTATCACGCAGGATATTTTTCTGAACCTTGCCCATGATGTTTCTGGGCAGGCTGTTCTGGAATATTACTTTGCGCGGCATCTTGAACCGGGCAAGATTACCGGATCAGGCACAGAGGTTGGCGTTGTCGGTCATTTCAGCAATCTTGAGAGATCCCTTATGGCGCCCTTGTCTGCCGAACTGGCCATAAGGCCATAGGCTTGCAGGGCCTTGGATATTTTGCGGGAGCGCGGTGCGGCCGGTTGCCAGCCATCAGTCCCCTTGGCATCCATAGCCTTGCGGCGCTTGTCCAACTCGCCATCAGACAGGTCTACCCGGATGGTGCGCTTTGGAATATCAATTTCAATGATGTCGCCTTCTTCGATCAGGGCAATGACCCCGCCTGAGGCGGCTTCCGGGGATACATGGCC
>JAADFR010000031.1:0-23739 GCA_013152755.1 Alphaproteobacteria bacterium | reverse complement strand
GATTTCAGGTAAGAGGTGGGATAGAGCATCTCCTGCATGCCAGGGCCACCTCTGGGGCCTTCATAACGGATGACAACCACATCGCCGGCCTTGACTTTGCTCGTGGTGATGCCTTTGACCGCATCGTCCTGGCTTTCATAGATACGGGCCGGGCCGGTGAAGGTTAAGTTACCCTCATCTACCCCTGCCGTCTTTACGATACAGCCATCAACGGCCATATTACCTTGCAGGATGGCAAGGCCACCGTCCTGACTATAGGCATTTTGAACGTTCCGAACGCAGCCCTTTTCCCGGTCGAGGTCAAGGCTGATATAATATTTGTTCTGGCTGAAGGCCTCCGTGGTGCGCACACCGCCCGGAGCCGCCCTGAAAAAAGTCTGTGTGTCTTCACTTGGGGTGCGGTTAATGTCATTTTCTTCGATGACATCGGCGAGACTACCGCCCGTGACAGTGGCACAGTTGCGGTTAAGCAATCCGCCTTTGTCCAATTCACCCAATATGGCGGTGATCCCGCCCGCCCTGTGAACATCCTCCATATGATATTCCTGGGATGAGGGGGCGACTTTACAGATATTGGGCACTTTTCGTGACAGACGGTCAATATCATCCATGGTGAAATCAACCTCCCCTTCCTGCGCCGCCGCCAGAAGATGCAATACCGTATTGGTGGACCCGCCCATGGCAATATCCAGCGTCATGGCATTTTCAAAGGCCTCAAAAGTGGCAATGGACCGGGGCAGGACTGAACTGTCATCTTTTTCATAACAGGCAATAGTATTTTCGGTGATTGTCCGGGCGGCTTTCAGGAACAGTTCTTTACGGGCCGCGTGGGTGGCCAAAAGGGTGCCGTTGCCGGGAAGGGACAGGCCCAATGCTTCGGTCAGGCAATTCATGCTGTTGGCGGTGAACATGCCGGAACAGGAGCCGCAGGTGGGGCAGGCGGAGCGTTCCACCTGTTCAACAACCTTATCGCTCACATTGGGGTCAACGCCCATGATGATGGCATCCACAAGGTCCAGCTTGTGATTGACAATTTCAGTTTTGCCCGCTTCCATGGGGCCGCCGGAGACAAAGATAGCCGGTATATTCAGGCGCAAGGCCGCCATCATCATGCCGGGCGTGATCTTGTCACAGTTGGAGATGCAGATCATGGCATCTGCGCAATGGGCCTCGACCATATATTCCACACTGTCGGCGATAACCTCGCGGCTGGGCAGGGAATAGAGCATGCCGTCATGGCCCATGGCGATGCCGTCATCAACGGCGATGGTGTTGAATTCCTTGGCAATGCCGCCGTGTTTTTCAATCTCGCGCGCAACCATTTGCCCGATGTCTTTCAAGTGAACATGACCCGGGACAAATTGAGTAAAGCTGTTGACCACGGCAATGATCGGTTTTCCGAAGTCCTGATCCCGGACCCCTGTTGCACGCCACAGGGCACGGGCACCGGCCATATTACGGCCATGGGTGGAGGTTTTGGAACGATAGGCGGGCATGGTGACACTCCTTGTTACATATGCTTTGTTGACGGTGATATAAATATCATTTTTCGCGCTTTTGTCGATGTTTTTAAAAAATACTTGGTAAATATTCTGGTAGGCATCTAGACTGTTAATCATAGTATTCAGATAAAAATTGGAGAACAAGGATATGATCAAAAGGGCCGTTATTTTTTCCATTATTTTTGGAAGTATTATTTTAGTCAGCAATCAGGCGCAGGCTGATCAGGTTAATTCCTTTTTAAACTGCACTAAAATATCCGAAAATGAAAGTCGACTTGCCTGTTTTGATTCGGCGGCAAAAGAAATGCAAAACCCTGTGATGAGCAAGGTTAAACAGCGTGAGGTCAAAATCACAAAGGAACAGAAAGTTGCTAATTTTGGCAAAAACCAATTACGGGTGTCCCCAGTTAAAAAAGTCAGGGAAGAAAGAAAGAAAGAAGAAAACAAGGCGCTAAAAGAAATAAGGCTCAAGGTTGAGAGATATGTTTATACCGCATCTAAGAAATTCGTTTTATTTATGAAAAATGGTCAGGTATGGAAGCAGAAAGATGGTGGTCGTATTCGGTTGCCCAAGGGGGAATTTGAAGTAAAAATAAAAAAAGGCCTGATCAGCGGCTATAATATGATCGTGCCAAATAAGAGAACGATAATTAGAGTCAAACGCCTTAAGTAGGGTTAGCCCCTCCCATTTTCCCAAAATGAAACAATTGGTTAACAAATTGTAAAGAATTTGATACAGTTTTCATAATTCTTTGATTCTCTGTGTGGCCTTAATCCTATTACTCATTGAAAAACAACAATAAAACATTTTTGGCCCCCATATTGCAGATAAATGATCAAAGGCCGCTTTGGCGTGTGTGTGGACAATAGTAGGGATAATAAAATGTTTAAAAAATCTTTCATGGTTATTTTGGGCCTGATAACGGGTGTGTTATTATCAGCGGTGACTTTGTCAACGGCACATGCCGGGACAAGAATCAACGGTCCTTTCGAGTTGGCCAAGGTAGAAGACCCCGCTTCTGAAAAGAAATGCCTTGAAGCATTTGTAAATTCTAATTTTGACTTTGCTCATCCTTTATGTCTGTCTCTGGCACAATTGGGGATGAAAGACGCGCAGCTTGTCACCGGTTTAATGTATGCCTTTGGGGAAGGGACCAAAAAAAACGACGAACTCGCTAAGTTATGGTTGAAAGAAGCCATGCGTAATGGCAGTGCGGAAGCCAAAGAAGTTCTCGGTGAGTTGGACTGATTAATCAGGAAAAATACCGACTATCCTTTTTTTAAAACATATGTAAACTGCTCTGTAATTTTTATGGAGCAGTTTGTCTATGTCCAGAAATAAATATCCAACATTAAAAGATATTCAGGAGGCCGCTGAGAGGATAAAGGACGTTGCGGTTAAAACGCCATTATTACGGTCTGCGCCCCTGTCAGAACAGCTTGACGCACAGATTTTTATCAAGCCGGAAAATTTGCAAAGGGTCGGGGCCTTTAAATTTCGCGGGGCCTATAATCGGTTATGCCAATTGAGCGATGATCAAAAGGCCCGGGGTGTTGTGGCTTTTTCATCGGGTAATCATGCACAGGGGGTCGCCGCGGCGGCCAAACTACTTGGCATTAAAGCCACTATTGTCATGCCGTCTGATGCGCCGGCCATGAAACTGGAAAACACACTTTCTTACGGTGCCGAGGTTGTCCAATGTGACCGGGAAACGGAAAGCCGGGAAGAAATAGCGGCGGCTATTGCGGCGAAACAGGGGACGGTTGTTGTGCCGTCTTTTGAAGATTTTGATATTATATGCGGTCAGGGTACTGTCGGGCTTGAGATCATTGAGCAAGGCCGGGATATGGGCGTGGCATTTGACGGGTTTATATGTCCTGTGGGCGGCGGCGGCCTGATGTCGGGATGTGCGACGGCCATAAAATCCCTATCACCGGATACGGAAATATATGGTGTGGAGCCAGAGAATTTCGATGATGTAAAACGGTCGCTTGAAAGTGGTGAAATTCAGGCAAACAGTCGCCTTGGCGGAACCATTTGTGATGCTTTGCTTACACAGTCACCGGGCCAGATGACTTTTGAAATTATGCGGAAATATGTGAAGTCCATTCAGACTGTCAATGATAGCGACATTCTGCAAGCGGTTAAATATGCATGGGAGAATCTTAAGCTGGTGGTCGAGCCGGGCGGGGCCGTGGCCTTGGCCGCGTTGCTTTCTGGTCACATGGATGTTCGGGGCAAGACTTTTTGTGTTGTGTTGAGCGGCGGTAATGTGGACGCAGGCACTTTTGAAAAGGCGATCAGGTCTTAAATACTGAATTTTTCCTCTATTGAGGGGATATGATTTATGGTAGCGTTTCAAGTATGGAAAATAGGAGTGGGATAGTAAAATGAAAAAAATTCTTTTTGTCATGTTTATCATAGCAATTGGTTTAACCATCACCGTTTATGACAAGGTTCCACCAAGTAAAGTTCCCATTAACATCAATGCGGAACGCTTAACAGAAAATGTTAAAACTCTGGCTTCCGATGAATTTGAAGGCCGCGCACCGGGCACCGCTGGTGATAAAAAAACCATTGAATTCCTGAAACAGAAATTTAAGGAGCTTGGCCTGAAACCAGGTAATGGTGACAGCTATTTTCAAGGGGTGAAAATGGTAGAGATTACCGCTTCGCCCGATGCGGCCATGGAAATTAAAACCGCTGACGGCGTTATGAACCTGCGTTATGGTCCGGAATTTATGGGCTGGACAGAGCGGGTGATGGATAAGGTTTCGGTATCTGATAGTGAGATGATTTTTGTCGGTTACGGCATTGTCGCGCCTGAATATGGCTGGAACGATTATGAGGGGCTGGACGTTCACGGGAAAACCGTGGTGGTGATGGTCAATGATCCCGGCTTTGCGACGCAAAACCCTGATCTTTTTACCGGTAATGCCATGACCTATTACGGTCGCTGGACCTATAAATATGAGGAAGCTGCTCGTCAGGGGGCTGAGGCGGTCATCATTATTCATGAAACGGCTCCCGCTGCCTATCCCTGGGCCGTGGTTCAGGGGAGCTGGACCGGTCCCCAGTTCGGTCTTGAAAGTGATGATGGTAATATGTCCCGTGTTGTGGTGGAATCCTGGATTCCCGGCGATAAAATGGCGATGATATTCAAGGCTGCCGGATTGGATTATCAGGCTTTGACAGCACAGGCCGCCGTTAAAGGATTTAAGGCTGTTCCCTTGAAGGCCACCATGTCTGTTTCCCTGAATAACAGCATCCGTCATGTGGTTTCCAACAATGTGGTTGCGGTTTTGCCGGGGACAGAGCGGCCAGACGAATATATCATACATATGTCCCATTGGGATCATCTTGGCCGCGATACGGCCTTGGAGGGGGATCAGATTTATAACGGGGCCGCCGATAACGCCACTGGTACGGCGGGATTGATTGAGCTGGCCAATGCTTACCTGTCCGGCGCACAAAAACCGGGCCGATCCATCATGTTTATGGCCGTGACCGCAGAGGAGCAGGGTTTGCTGGGGTCCGAATATTACGGCAAGCATCCGCTTGTGCCGTTAAACAAAACCGTTGCCGCCCTTAATATGGATGTTCTGTCTTATTTTGGTGAGACTTATGATGTGACTATTGTGGGGTACGGCAATTCGGAACTGGATGATTATGTTGACCGGGCAGTACGCAAGCAGAAACGTATTGCTAATCCTGATCCGGAGCCGGAAAAAGGCGGTTTTTACCGATCCGATCATTTCAGTCTGTCCAAAGAAGGCGTCCCGGCCCTATATTTCGAAGGCGGGGTTAACAGTGTTAAACATGGCCGCAAATGGATGCTGGAGAAGCTGGCGGATTATACCGCCAATCGTTATCACAAGCCGTCTGATGAATATGACGAAAACTGGGATATGTCTGGTGCGGTCAAGGATTTAACCTTGATGTATAAAATCGGCCTGCAATTGTCTCAGGAAGACAGCTTTCCCAACTGGCGTGAGGGCAATGAATTTAAAGCCAAGCGCGACGCCATGATGCAGAAATAGCTCTATGGATATTACGCAAGGGCCGATTGAAAAGAAAAAGACAAATTACAATCTGATATTACGCCGTATCCATAAATGGGTGGCGTTGATTGTGGGGATTCAGCTTGTCCTGTGGACCATGAGCGGGTTTCTGATGTCTTTCATTCCTATTGAGGATGTGCATGGGGATCACTTGTGGGATAAATTTGCCCCTGCGGAAATAATCAAGCCCGAGACTATTGTGGTTGATGCTAAATATCTGATCCAGAAGTATGGCGATCAGAATGTTACCAATGTTCGTCTGTATGCCAGAAATGGCCGGGCTATTTATGGGGCTGATATTGATGCTGAAACAGTATATTTTGATGCGGTAAATGGCGAGCCTGTGGGGCTTGTGGCTGAAACAGAGGCCATATCCATCGCCAAAAAATCCTATCGCTGGACTGGGGAATTCAATTCAGTGGAATATGTAACGGATTCTAAAAAATACAGTGAGATACGCGGCGGCGAATTTCCCATCTGGCGGATAAATTTTGACGATAATGTCAACAGCAGCCTGTATGTATCCCCCACAGAAGGTAAAGTGGTCAGGGTTCGGTCCGATATTTGGCGGCTCTATGATTTCTTCTGGATGTTACATATTATGGATTATGACACGCGGGATGATTTTAATAATCTTCTGTTGATTTTGGCGGCCAGTGTGGCGTTTTTTATTGCCTTGAGCGGGATCATTCTGGTTTTTTATGCTTTTTCCAAAAAGGATTTTCGCTGGCTCAAAAAAACGTAATTTATCCAGCGGCACATTTTCCGCATTGGGGGAGTGACGGGTTCAGCGCAAGTCTTTGAAGTTCAATTTCCTCGCCGCAGGTAATGCAATATCCAAATTCATCTTCTTCGATGCGCAAGAGGGCGGCATTTATGCGGGTCAGTTCTATTTGACGCCGCCTGTTGACTTCTTGTGACATGGCCTGTTTTTGCAGGGCATCCATACGGGACAGGCGACCAAGCTTGCTCTGGTCCAGTTCCACGGCATTGCTTTCATCCCCGGCGAGGGTGATTAGATTTTGTAGAGCAATTTTATCATCCTGTAATTGTTGTTTATAGTTTGTTTTGGCCATTTTTATCCTTGTGAATCCACTGGTTATTGTAGACTATATGGAAAAACCCTTTCTGGATATAACCTATGCAAAAAATCATCACGGACCATTTCCCGGAATTGAACCAGCTTTCGGGGGAAAACAAGAAAATTCTGGAAAGCGGTATTCATATGATTTCGGCCCCGGCAGGTACGGTTATGTTCTCTGAGGGCAGTGAATGCAAAGGCTATGTCATGCTGTTGGAGGGGACGGTACGGGTACATAAAGTCTCGGAAGATGGCCGGGAAATCGTCCTTTACCGGGTTGAAAGCGGCGAATCCTGTATCATGACCACGACCTGCCTGATTTCTGATGAGCAATATGGGGCAGAGGGCGTTGCGGAAACCGATGTGAAACTGGTCGTTGTGCCCCCCGGAACATTTAATCAATTGCTGGCGCGCTCGGGCAAATTCCGCAATTTTGTTTTTGAGGTTTACGCCAAACGTATGTCCATGCTGATGATGCTGGTAGAGGAAGTAGTTTTTAAAAAACTTGATAAACGGCTTGCACATTTGCTTTTAGACCGGAATAAAGATCAGTTCGAGGCAACGCATCAGGATATCGCTCTGGAACTGGGATCCGTGCGCGAAGTGGTCAGCCGGCAGCTCAAAGTATTTGAACGGGGCGGGCTGATCAGACTGGCTAGGGGCTCTATTACTATTCTGGACCGGGACGGGCTTGGGGCCGCTTCTGAATAAACTTTAGTTATGTGACTTCTGTCACTTATTTTTTCTGTAAAATATGATTTACTCAGTCTTGCTTGAGAGAATATATTTAATATATAGGAGAAAGAAGATGAAGTTGAATGTAGGTGGATTGGATAAAATGTTGCGTGTGGTCGCAGGCGTTTTGTTGATCGCCGCTGCCGTAACAGGCTATTTCACCCCCTGGGGCTGGATTGGAATAATCCCGCTGGTTACAGGACTTGTCGGTTGGTGTCCGGCCTACGCTATTTTTGGTATTAACAGTTGCCCACTATCGAAAGGAGAATAAAATGACTATAGATCGTATGGTATTTGCCTTTGCAGGCATTGTGATAATTGTGAGTTTAATTCTTGCCCTGACCGTTCATATTTATTGGTTGGGACTAGCAGCCTTTGTCGGGTTGAATATGTTGCAGGCATCTTTTACCAGATTTTGCCCGCTTGCTATGATACTCAAGAAGCTTGGTGTGAAGCCTGGCAAGGCTTTTTCATAAACCTGAATTCCGGAGCGACGGTATGATTCACATCTCTGAAACGGCAACCCGCCGGCCCAAAGTATTTCTTTGGGCCAGCGGTCTGTTTAGCCTGATAATGATTATGTTGGTGGCTTTGCCCAGTATCTGGCCAACCACTTTTCCTATGTTACATGCGATTCAGATTGATACGGATCCGGAAAATATGCTGGCGGCTGATGAACCGGCGCGGGTATTCCATAATGCCCAGAAAAAAGTCTTTTCTCTTTATGACATGGTTGTGGTCGGAGTCGTCAATGAAGAAAATCCGCATGGCGTTTTTAACAAGAAATCCCTTGCCAATATCTATGCCCTGACGGAGTTTGCTAAGAAAATTGAATGGCAGGACAAACAGGGAAAGACTCAAGGGGTCATTTCTGTTGACCTGATGGCACCGTCTACGGTCGATAATATCGAACCGGGCGGGCCGGGGGTGGTTAAATTTGAATGGCTGATGAACAGACCGCCTGCCAGCGACGCGGAGGCCTTGTCCATTTTGAAAAAGGCCCAGAATTTACCGTTGTTAAACGGCACGATTGTGTCCGAGGATGGCAAGGCCGTCGCCCTGTATATTCCCATTACGTCCAAGAATATCAGTTACAATGTGGTTGAGAAGCTGAAAGGTAAAATTGCTGAATTTGATGGCAATGATAAATATTATATTACTGGTCTGCCCGTTGCGCAGGATACTTTCGGCGTTGAAATGTTCGTACAGATGGCCATTTCCGCGCCTATGGCCATGATCCTGATTTTTCTGCTGATGTGGTATTTTTTCAAAAAAGCCTCATTGGTGGTCTCGCCCATGATTGTGGCTATGGTGTCTGTGATCAGCACCATGGGATTGCTAATTGTTACCGGAAATACGGTTCATATCATGAGCAGTATGATTCCTATTTTCATCATGCCCATCGCCGTACTGGATGCGATCCATATCTTGAGTGATTTTTATGATAAATATCCCCGGTATAAGGACCGTTGTAAAACCATTCAGCATGTGATGAAGGAACTCTCCGCGCCCATGCTCTATACGACGTTGACCACGGCAGTTGGTTTTGCTTCGCTGGCCCTGACACCAATTCCCCCGGTACAGACGTTCGGGATTTTCGTATCCATTGGTGTTTTGCTGGCCTGGTTTTTTACCATTACGTTGGTGCCAGCCTATATCCTACTGATGCCTGAAGAAAGCTTCGCCAATTTTGGAATGGTCAAGGATGACAAGGGGCAGACAACATTACTGACCAGAATCCTGCATGGATTAGGCCGTGTCACTTATAGTGGGGCCAAGCTCATCATGCTGGCTGTGTTTATCCTGATCGGTGTGGCATGGGTCGGAGTGAATAAAATTGTTATCAATGATAATCCGGTGAAATGGTTTGCTCCGGATCACGAAATCAGGATCGCGGATCGGGCGCTTAATGAGCGTTTTGCCGGGACCTATATGGCCTATCTGATGCTTGAGGGCCCTGCTGAAAGTGACGACCTTGGGGCCTATGCCAAGGCAATGGCGGATGATATGCGCGCGCAAAATTCGGCCCCGCTAACTACCATGGCACCGGAGCTTGCGATTTTGGCGCAGCAGGCAAAGGACAAGAAACAGCTGGTCAATCTGCTCATTAAAAAGATGGAACAGCGCATGGAGACCGTGTCCGATGAGGAATGGGACAGCTGGGATAATGCATTGACCTGGGCCGGGGAATATATGAACCGGGGCGAGATATTCAAAGACCCTGAAGTCCTGAATTATATGAGCCGCTTGCAGGCTTACCTTCAGGACACTGGCCTTGTGGGCAAGAGCAACAGCCTCTCCGATGTGGTGCGCACCGTTCACCGGGAGCTGTTTATGGGCAAACCGGAGGCTTATCGTATTCCGGATAGCCGGGCGGCCGTGGCCGAAACGCTGATCACCTATCAGAATAGCCATCGTCCGCAGGATTTGTGGCATTTCGTCACGCCGGATTACCGGAAAACCAATATGTGGCTACAACTGAAAAGCGGTGATAACCGGGATATGAGCGCCCTTATCGAAAAGGTTGATCAGTTTTTCAGCGAAAATCCGGCTCCTGATGGCATCAGTTATGACTGGTTTGGCCTGACCTATATCAATGTGATCTGGCAGGATAAAATGGTCAGCGGCATGGCCGAGGCCTTTATCGGCAGTTTCATCATTGTTTTGATCATGATGGTCTTCCTGTTCCGTTCCCTGTGGTGGGGGATCATGGCCATGGTTCCACTGACCTTTACCATTGGAATGATATACGGGATCATTGGTTTGATCGGCAAGGATTATGATATGCCAGTGGCGGTTTTATCCTCACTCAGTCTCGGTCTTGCGGTGGATTACGCCATTCACTTTCTGGCCCGAAGCCGGGAAATGCGCAAGAAATTCACCAATTGGAAGGATACCAGCGAAGCCGTGTTCGGGGAGCCGGCCCGGGCCATTGCCCGCAATATAATTGTGGTTGGTATCGGCTTTATGCCGTTGCTTGCCGCGCCGCTGGTGCCCTATAAAACCGTTGGCGTCTTCATTTCGGCCATTCTGGTTTTGGCAGGTATTGCCACATTGACTATTCTGCCTGCCTTGATCCGGCTTTTTGAAGGCTTGTTGTTTAAAAAGAATATAGAAAGGATGTAATATGAAACATATGCTGAAATTATTTCTGCTTCTGCCTTTGTTTTGGGCCGTTCCCGCCCATGCCATTGATGTGATGGATGTGGTGAAGAAAGCCAACCATATGTCCTATTATCAGGCCAATGATGGTCGGGCAAAGGTCAATATGCGCATTATTGATGCTCAGGGGCGGACCCGGGTGCGGGAATTTATCATCCTGCGTCGGGACGATGATGATACGGATACCGGCCAGCGTTTTTACGTTTATTTCAATAAACCGGCGGATGTGAAGAAGATGGTCTTTATGGTGATCAAGAATATGGACCGGGGCGATGACCGCTGGCTCTATCTGCCCGCCCTTGATCTGGTAAAGCGCATTGCTGCCAGCGATGAGCGGACGAGCTTTGTCGGGTCTAATTTTTATTATGAGGATGTATCGGGGCGCGGCATTAACGAGGACACCCACACGTTGGTGAAGGAAGATGATAATTATTACATCATCAAAAGCATCCCAAAAGACCCACAAGCGGTGGAATTTGCAAGTTATAAAAGCTGGATCCATAAATCCACCTTTCTGCCTATTAAAACTGAATATTATGATGCGGCGGGTGAGAAGTTGCGCAGTTACAGTGCGTTAAAAGTGGATATGGTTGATGGTTACCCAACGGTCACAGCCTCAAGCATGGAAGATCATAAAACCGGGGGCAAGACCCTGATGAATTACAGCGCGGTGAAATATAATGTGGGCCTGCCGGAGAATATCTTTACCGAGCGTTACCTGCGCAAAGCCCCCCGTAAATATTTAAGGTAAGCTATGGTACGGATTACAGCGTTACTATGCCTGATATTCATTCCCCGGATTCTCATGGCACAGGAAATCAAACTGCCAGAGGGTCTGGGGGATTTATCCACTATGTCCCAAACGGTGGATGAGGCGGCAGGCCTGCCTTTTGACCTGAGCGGTTTTCTGGAAAGCCGTATCGGTACCCGCCTGCAAAAGGATGCCCTTGAGAAGGATACCAGTATTGGTGAAATGCGCCTTCAGGTGGGGATAGAGAAGGAATTTGACAGCCTGACATTCAACTTGGTGTCTGATTTTATTTATGACCCGGTGCAGGACCGTTATGCGGTTGATCTGGAAACAGGGCAGGGCGTTGTTGATCTGCGCGAGGCCAATGTGGTCTTTAGCCCGCTTGATTTCATGGATGTGAAACTGGGCCGTCAAATACTCACATGGGGAACCGGGGATTTGCTGTTTATCAATGACCTATTCCCCAAAGACTGGAATAGTTTTTTCATTGGCCGGGATGATGAATATCTGAAAGGGCCGTCCGATGCCATAAAGACGGCGTTATTTTTCGGCGACTATAATCTGGACATTATCTATGTGCCGCGTTTTGACGCTGACCGCTTTATTGATGGCACGCGCCTTTCATTTTTTGACCGGGCGCAGGGCAGTTTGAGCGGGGAAAATCCGGTGCTTGCCAACCCTCCGGATAAATGGTTCGGGGATGATGAGTTGTCACTGCGTTTTTATGGCTCTATTGGGGCTTTTGAAACGGCCCTCTATTATTATAATGGCTATTGGAAAAGTCCGGCGGGGCAGAATTTTATCACGGGGCTTGCTGAATTTCCGAAACTTCAGGTTTTTGGTGCGAGCGCGCGTGGTCCTGTGGGAAAGGGAATAGGATCGGTCGAGGTCGGTTATTATAAAAGTGCCGATGGGGCGGCCTCAAACCCACTGGTGCGCAACAGTGAATTTCGTTTTCTGGTCGGTTATGAGCAGGAAATAGGTACGGAACTGACCGGCTCCGTCCAATATTATCTGGAACGCAAGTCAGATTATGATCAGTATGTGGCGAGCCTGCCCGTCGGGGCCATACAGGATAGGCGGGACCGGCATATGTTTACCCTGCGCCTGACGAAACTTCTGATGCAGCAGGATTTAAGATTATCTCTGTTTAATTTCTATTCCCCGTCCGATAAGGACGGTTACCTGCGCCTGAAAGCGGCCTATAAAATTCGGGATAATATCACGGCGGAAATTGGCGGCAATGTCTTTTATGGTCAGAAAATATATAGTTTTTTCGGCCAGTTTAAAGACAACAGCAATATTTTTGCCGCATTGCATTATGATTTTTAGATTTGCGGGGCTTTATTTCTGAAAGGCAAATATTTTTTCGTCATCGGATAAAACAACAGCCTGAAAAGCTTTGACCAGCGGAATATCCAGATGGCCTTCTGAATCCAGCATGATGCTAATTGCCTGTTCCGTAGACATGGATGGCTTGTAAGACCGTTTATCAACAAGTCCGGAAAACATATCCGCAATGGCGGTCATGCGGGCTAGGTCGCTTATTTCCGCGCCTTTAAGGCCATCCGGATAACCGGTTCCATCCAGCCTTTCGTGATGGTGACTGGCCATGTCTATGGTCATATCGTCCCAATCATCCCGTTTTAATATATGACCGCTTTCTGCGGCATGCTGTCTCATAATAACCCATTCTTCGGGGGTGAGTTCCGCCGGTTTGTTAAGTATTTCCAACGGTGTGACCGACTTGCCAATATCATGCATCATGCCGCCCACGGTCATAAGCTGTAAATCTGAATTTTTGAGACCCAGCATCATACCAAAAGAGGTCAGATAACCGCAGACCATCATGCTGTGACGATAGGTGTAATTGTGATGTTGGCGGATAGCATTCATCCAGTCGGTTAGCCCATCCTTAGAGGTGGCTTCTATGATCATGTCGCAACTGTTTTTCACATCATCCTGTGCAATTTCAAGTCCGGAGGCCGCGTTGCTAAAGGTATCTTCCACCACTTTCAGGCTGACTTTAAGAGCGGCTTCCTGTGTTTTAGATAACTTTGACCATGATGTTTCAACGGCGCGGTTGATCAGGTCTTCCATAATTTCGATAAAATTACTGTCAGGGCAGGGATAGGCAATATAATCTGTCGCGCCCAATATATTGGCCTGTACGACCTCACGTCGGCTGAATTCATTGAGCAAAAACAGCACGGGGACATTCTCCCGTTCAGGGGTGGACATCTTATCTTTCAGGGCGCGTAGAATAACCGGATTGGTGAGGTCTACCTGAATGATTAACAATAATGATTTTTTGAATTTTTCTGCACAGAGCGACTTTACATCTATCAGTTCAACATCGTGATGACATTTTATCAGATCGATATATGATCTATTGTGTTTATTGTTATCATGAACAATTGTAACAATTCGATTTCTGTGCATATTTCTTTAAATACTCATTTCCAAATGGCCGAATGCCACCTGTGACCGCTTATTCAGGGGTATGGTGAAATGCTATCAATTATAGGTTGCTAATTTATTAAGAGAAGAGATGTTATTTACAGATGTCAGCATCCATAGGCAAGACCACTGCGCGAAAAGATTTTACCAGTGGAATATCCAGCTGGCCCTCCATTTTGAGCATAGCTGTAATGGCATCTTCCGCCGTCATGGCAGCTTTGTAGGGGCGTTTGTCAGACAGACTGGAAAAAACATCTGCGATACTGGCAAGGCGTGTAATATCAGTGATTTCAGTGCCCGCAAGACCGTGGGGGTATCCTGTACCATCCAACTGCTCATGATGGTGACAGGCAATGTCAATCATGACCTCATCCCAATTTTCCCTTGTGAGAATGTCTTTCCCGTGCAGGGGATGTTTGTTTATGGTTTTCTGTTCTGAATCTGTTAGCTCTGACGGCTTGTCCAATATACTGAGCGGGACCATGGCTTTACCAATATCATGCATCATACCGCCAACCGCAAGCTTTTGCAGATCTGTTTTCCGGACCTGAAGCAGCATTCCGAAAGACACCAGATAACCACAGACCATCATGCTGTGACGATAGGTATAATCATGGTGAAAGCGGATAGCATTCATCCAGTCGGTCAGGCCGTCCTTTGCCGTGGCTTCTATGATAAGATTGCAACTATCTTTTATTTCCGTCTGTGACACTTCCAGCCCTTTTGAGGCGTTATGAAAGGTTTTTTCAACAACTTTCAGACTGACTTTCAGTGCTTCCTCCTGTGCGGGGGAAAGCTTCTCCCATGCCTTGCCTTTTTCGTTGTTGATCAGGGTGTCGATCAGATGAATAAAGTCATTTTCGGGACAGGGGTAAAGGGTATAATCGGCGGCCCCTAATGTGGTTGCCTGTACAATTTCACGGCGGGAAAATTCCTGTAGCAGGAATAGCGCCGGGATATTACGCCGTTCCGGCATGGCCATTATTCTTTTCAGGGGAAGAATGGAATTGGGGTCAATCAGGTTAACCTGAATAATGATTAATTTTATATTCGTCACATCTTGAGGTGAAACGTCGTTAATATCGATTTGTCTCACATCATGATCGCGGGCGATTAAATCAATATAGCCTTTGTTCTTCAGGCCGCTGTCCTGAATGATAACAACTTGCGAATTTCCTGTCATTCAAGAAAATTACAGACATTATGTTGTCAATTGATAAAGAATAGGGCAAATTTTATGCTTCAAGGAGGCGGGGCATCATCTCGGCAAAATTGCAGGGGCGAAAACGTATATCCAGCTGCTCACCGAGGATATTATCCCAGCCGTCCTTACAGGCTCCGTTTGAACCGGGCAGGGCAAACATATAGGTGCCATTGGCAACCCCGCCTGTGGCCCGGCTCTGAACGGTAGAGGTGCCAATGACTTTATAGGAGGTCAGGCGAAACATCTCGCCAAAGCCCTCTATCTCCTTGTCATAAAGGCTGTGAAAAACCTCAGGCGTTATATCGCGGCCCGTCAGGCCGGTACCGCCAGTGGATATGATCACCTGTATGGCCTCATCCTTGATCCATGCGCTTAATTGAGCCGCCAGTTCAACTTTTTCATCGCGTACAATGGCGCGTGCAGTAAGGTTATGTCCCGCCTTGGTCAGGCGATCCACCAAGATTTGGCCGGAGGTATCATTTTCCAAAGTCCGGGTGTCGGACACGGTTAAAATCGCAATGTTCAGGGGCAGGAATTCAATGGAATTATCGAGAGGCATGTTTTTGTCTTTTTGCTTGGTTGCTGTCCTGAGATTTATACATGGGCCAGCCACCCATGGCAACTGAATCCAGTGATATGGTTGCCTGTTGCATTCTCATGCGGTAAATCCATAAATTACTGATCACGCGCTCAATATAATTTCGTGTTTCCCGGGCGGGCAGGGATTCAATAAACAGGAGCGGGTCGTCCTGAAAATTTATTTTCCGCAACCATTTACGAAGATTCCCCGGACCAGCATTATAGGCCGTTAAGGTCTTGAACAGATTGCCATTGGCATAACCCTTGCCTAACATATCCTGTATATATCTTTGACCCAAGGCCATATTATAGCGCGGATCGTCCAGCTTTATGCGGCTACCATAGCGCAGTGACCTGTCGCGGGAGATAAAGCTCGCTGTACGGGGCATGACCTGCATCAATCCGCGCGCGCCGGCGTGACTTCTGGCCCAGCTGTTAAACTCGGATTCCTGCCGCATGACAGCAAAGATCAAGGCCCGGTCAAGGGTAAATCCCCCTTCGGGCCGGGTATCGGGGACAGGATATAACGTACTGTCCAGCGCCGTGCGTTGTTTCTGTTCCTCAATCTTGCCAATTTTGAGCTGGGTTCCGGCCAGCCCAAGCCTGGCGGCAAGGCCGAGCAGGGCTTCATGGCGATACCCCTCTGCACGGCGTGAGGCATCGCTTAATTCCATATCGGCCAGCATCACCTCGCCGGTTTGGGATAAGGCAATGGCCCGTTTTACATTCTTCAGGTCTTTGATCAGATTGTAATGATCTATGTTGAAATCGGGTATGGTCCAGTTGAGGTCTGTCTGTTGGCCCAGTTGGCGGGCGGCAATCAGGCCATAGAATGTCCGGTGAAAACCTGCCGCTGTGTGAAGCAACCGATTTACTTTTTCCGGTTGGTGGCAGGCGAGATTAGCCCGTGCGGCCCAAAAGGCCCCGGCGGCGGCTGTCCAGTCCCCGGCAACGGGCGAAGCGGCAACCTTCTCAAAATGCATGGCGGCCTGCACACAATCACCAAGCCGCCATGCCGCCAATCCGGATACCCAATCGGGCTGAGATATGGTGTCACGGGCATTTTCGGCGGCAATCCCGCCCAGCGCCAGAGCCTTGGCATCCTGATTGTCAAAGAAATATCCTTCGGCTATTTTGCCCAGTAATGCATTGAACTCTGCATCAGTTAAAAGGGCGCGGCGCTCAAAGGCCCAAAGTCTTTTTTCCGCCCGCTCCGGCATATTACGGCGCAGGTATCTTTTTATCCGGACTTTCAATCTATGTACATCTATCCGGTCGGCTTTTTTAAGCCGGGCCTTTGGCAAGGCAACGCTGGGATCAATTGTATCCGAATTGAGGGCAATAGCGCTTTTTTCCGTTTTCACCCGGATCGGCTTGTCTGCCGGAAAATTAAAGGCCAGTGCGGGAATTGGCTTATGAAGTTTCCGTGACCTGCCGCCATTCTTCTTTTTGGCCAGAGCATATATCCTCTTGGCACCGGGCAGATCGGGATAGGCCAGCATCCACTTGGACAGCTCACTGTAACGGGAGCGATAGGCGGTCGGATGCATATAACGCTGATATAAAATATGACCCAGTAATATTTTATCACCCAGTTGCCGGACCAGGCGATCCGCTTTTTTCCATTTCCCCTTTACCTGCAAAGCGAAAATACGTTTGTAAAGTTTCACATCATTGTCGCTGAGCGGGGTCAGGTTTATTTCCTGCGTTTCGGCCATATCCTGCACTGCGGCAACATTCTGTACAGTTGCTTCCCCAAAGACGGCAACAGGCCACAGGGCGCAAAACAGAAACAAGACGAATTGTTTATATGCGGTCATTGGCTTTTGTCCTCAAGCCGGGCTTTGATATTTTGCAGGTCGCGCCATGCATCGCCCTTGGCCTTGGGCTGTTTGAGGAGATAAGCCGGGTGGAAAAGGGGAAAGACGGGAATTTTCCTGCCCTGAATCTCATACTCGTGCCATTTACCACGCAGGCGGGTAATATTGCTGTCAGTTTCCAGAATACTGTTGGCTGATACGCCGCCCAGCAGAATGATTAATTCAGGATCAAACAATTCCACATGCCTTTTGATAAAGGGCAGGCAAATGGTGATTTCTTCCGCAGAGGGGGCCCTGTTTCCCGGCGGTCGCCACGGCAAGATGTTGGTGATATAAAAATCCTTGTCCCGCTGTAACCCAATAGCCTCGAACATCTTGTCCAGCAATTGCCCATGCTCTCTGGCAAAGGGAATGCCGTCGCGGTCATCATCGGCCCCCGGCGCATCCCCGATCAACATGACTTTGCTGTCAGGATTGCCATCGGAAAAAACCGTATGGGTCGCCAGTTTTTTCAGGCTGCACCCGTCAAAAGCGGTGATGGCTTGCTTTAACTCAGTCAGAGAGGTGCAGTTGCTGACGGCCAAGGTGGCCTCGCGGGCAATATTTTCCGGAGAAAGGACCGGCGTTTTGAGGATGGGGGTGGGTGTGCCTTTCGGCTTTGGCGCCAGTGCAAACCAGTCCAGTGTTTCGTCACCGGTCACTTCATCAACACCTGAGTCCAGATACCATTGCAGGTGGGCCGCAATGTCCTGATTCTCCATATGCTCTATATCATTGTCCATATGACTTAATATTACACGAAACCCGTTATTTTTTTATTACCCCGCTTTACTGCATTATGCATTTCATATGAAATGATGCAATCAGGAAGATAATATTTACCTATAATTGATTTAAGACAATTTCATGTCCGGAGTAATAAAGCTATGAAACCTGATCATTATATATTCGACATCAAATGTGAACGGATATATTGTCTCACAAAAATTAAACAGAAAACACGTGCAAAGGTACGCCCATGTTAAATGAAATGAAAGCCAAGGCAAAAGACTTTCCTCTGAAAGAGGCGAGGGCAATGGTAAAAGATCTTATGAAAGCAAATCAGGCCATATACTGGTTTGATTTTCTGCTGTCCATTACCATCGGAGCCACGGCCTTTGCGGTGACAGTTGTTTCGGAAACATTTTCGGCTGTCGGGATCATTTCATATCTTATCGCGACCTTTGCCCTGTACCGGGCAGTTATTTTCATTCATGAGATCGTGCATTTTAAAAAAGGTACCATGGGCGCGTTCAAGCTGGCCTGGAATGTGGGCTGCGGGTTTTTGGTTATGGTGCCCATGTTTATGTATCAGGGGGTTCATCTTGATCATCATAAACGGGATATTTACGGGACAAAACTGGATGGAGAGTATCTCCCTTTTGGGGCGCAAAATCCATGGAAGAATGTGTGGTATGTGATTTCCAGCATTTTTCTGCCTGCTTTGATTGCCTTGCGTTATATCATTTTAACGCCTCTTGGCTGGATCATTCCGCCTTTGGGCAGATTACTGTGGAGCCGGGCGTCTTCATTGACCATTGATATGGACTATCGCCGCCCTGCTGCGACGGAACGGGATGGTAAATTCTGGCGGTTACAGGAAATATTTGCCTTTCTTTATGGCTGGAGTGCCATAGCGTTATGGTATTATGGTCTGTTGCCGGGCAAGTTTTTTGCGGTCTGGTATGCGGTAATGTTTTTGGTCTTATTCATGAATAGTATTCGTACCCTCGGTGCCCATGCGTACCGCAATCCGGGGGAGGAGACTATGTCGGTTGCGGAACAATTTCTTGATTCTGTTGATGTGCCGGGTAGTTTTTTGTCGGCCCTGTGGGCACCCGTTGGCCTACGCTTTCATGCAACCCATCATTTGTTTCCCAATATGCCTTACCATTCACTTGGTACGGCCTATAAACGCTTGAAAAATAACTTGCCGCATAGTGAATTATATCTTGAAGCCACGCGCCCATCATTGTTTCATGCCATGAAGACCCTGTGGCATGATGCGGCAACGCGACAGGCAAAATAAATTTTCTAACCCTTTTCGCAATTGCTGTTTTAGTTGACATTGGGGGGTATATCATATACAAACAAACGTTCGTTTGAAATAGAGAGCATTTAGCTGTGTACTATTATGTTATTTGGCCAAATATAAAATCTATTTGGGCATCATTGCATAGTTTTATTGACCCGCGAGTAACCTTTAGGGTAACTTCTGGGCAATATTTAGGTCCGGCATTAAATATGGGAATAAAGTATCATGGAACGTGAATTTATGGAATATGATCTGGTCATCGTGGGCGGTGGCCCTGCTGGCCTGAGTGCGGCAATCCGGTTCAAGCAGATGGCCGATGCGGCAGAAAAGGAATTTACGGTCTGTGTCCTTGAAAAAGGGTCGGAAATTGGGGCCCATATCTTGTCCGGTGCCGTGATAGATCCCATCGCCCTGGATGAATTATTGCCGGACTGGAAAGAAAATGGTGCGCCGCTCCTGACCCCGGTTACGGCTAATGAGCATTGGGTTCTAAAAGAAAAAAGCAAGACCGGAATGCCTCATATTTTGTTGCCGCCCCTGATGAGCAACAAAGGTAACTATATTGTCAGTCTGGGCAATGTGAGCCGCTGGCTGGCGGAGCAGGCAGAGAATATGGGGGTTGAAATTTTCCCCGGCTTTTCCGGTGCTGAAATCCTGTATCATGATGACGGGTCGGTAAAAGGGGTTTTGACTGGCGATATGGGCGTCGCCGAGGATGGCAGCCACAAAGACACCTACATGCCGGGCATGGAACTTCACGGTAAATACACCCTGATTGCGGAAGGCGTTCGGGGATCACTCGCCAAGGGCCTGATTGCCAAATTTAACCTGCGTGAGGGCAAGGAACCGCAAACGTACGGTATTGGTATCAAGGAGCTTTGGGAAGTTGAGCCTGAAAAGCATAAACAGGGAACTGTGGTACATACCCAAGGCTGGCCATTGGATGCGGCAACTGTTGGCGGAGGTTTTATCTATCACCTTGAGGATAATCAGGTGGCCATAGGCTTTATTGTCGGGTTGGATTACGCCAATCCCTATTTGTCCCCTTTCGATGAAATGCAAAGATATAAAAACCATCCCGCCATTCGGCCCTTGCTGGAAGGGGGGCGGCGTATTTCTTATGGGGCGCGGGCTATTAATGAAGGCGGTTTTCAGTCTATCCCCAAACTTACCTTCCCGGGTGGGGCACTTATCGGCTGTAGTGCTGGATTTGTTAATGTTCCGCGTATCAAAGGCTCTCATAACGCCATGAAAACCGGCATGATGGCGGCTGAATCTGCCTTTAAGGCCATCAGCGATGACCGGCAGGGGGATGAACTGGTTGACTATACGGCGGCTTTCGAAGCCAGTTGGGTCTATAAAGACCTGTATCGGGTGCGTAATGCCAAGCCTGCCCTACATAAATTCGGGGCATTTTTGGGAACAATATACGCCGGATTTGATATGTGGATGAATAACCTTGGCCTTGGGTTCTTACTGCCCTGGACTTTTGGGCATGATGCGGATCATACTTGCCTTAAACCAGCCAGTGAAAGTTCGGTCATCGAATATCCAAAACCGGATGGGGTGGTCACTTTTGACAAATTATCGTCGGTCTTTCTGTCCAACACCAATCATGAAGAAAATCAGCCCTGCCATTTGAAGTTAAAGAACGAAGATACACCGGTTGAGGTAAATTATAACATTTACGCAGGGCCTGAAGTGCGTTTTTGTCCGGCAGGTGTTTACGAGTTTATTCTTGACGACAAGGGGCAGAACCCTAAACTACAGATTAATTCTCAGAATTGTGTGCATTGCAAGACCTGTGATATTAAAGATCCGACACAAAATATTAACTGGACTGTGCCAGAAGGAGGCGGTGGCCCCAATTATCCTAATATGTAGGGTATAATCACGCAGTCAGCCGGAGTAAGATTTGACTTATAAAACCCAGTTCTCAAAGATTGTAATAGCTGTTTTAGGCTTATGCCTGTCTTCTGTGATGGCCGTTGCCAGCAATGGCGTGAAGGACGTTAAACAAATTCAGGATCAGCCCTACGGTGAATATCTTGCGGGGTTGCATGCGGCCATTAATAATGATGTCAGTGCTGCGGCAGATTTTCATGCACAGGCTCTGGCGCTTGATCCGGAAAACAGCATGATCCTGAGAAAGTCGTTCATTCTATTTGTCATAGATGGCCGCTATGAACAGGCTTTGAAAGTTGCCCATAAGCTGGATGACCTGAATATTTCCGACAGTATGGTACAGATGTTCCTGTTTCTGGAAAAGATGAAAGCAAAAGACTATGAGGCTTCCCTGACCAGACTTGACAATATTGGTAGTGCCGGGGTTTACGGCCTTTTTAAACCTTTGTTTAAGTCATGGGTTCTGGTGGCACAGGGCAAGACAGAGCAGGCCGAGGCCAATATGGCCAAACTTCTTGAAAACAGGAGTTTCATGGATTTCAAACAATTCCATGCGGCCTTGTTTTATGACTATATCGGCAAGACGCAGTTGGCAGAACAGATGTATGCCAAATCTCTGCTTGATGTGGGGGCTATGACCCTGAGGACTGCAGAGGCTTACGGAATATTATTGCGTCGGTTGGGGCGGGACAAAGATGCCCATCAGCTTTATATCAATTATCTGGAGAAAGCGCCGGATAATGCCATCTTAAAGCGCGCCCTTAAAGATATGGAAGACGGGGGTCGGGCCAAGTCCTATATTTTATCAGAGCATGATGCCATCGCGGAAATTTTTTATACGGCGGCAAATTTCCTGATACAGGATAATATCCGTCGACCTGCAGCAGCTTACCTGCGTTTTGCGGGTTATATGAAAAAAGAGTTTTATAATGCTGATTATTTATTGGGTCAAATTTTTGAAGCCGATAAATATTATGACGGCGCCCTGAAGCAATTTTCCAGAATTGACAGAAATTATCCATTATATTTTAAGGCCCAATTACAAACCGCCTGGATTTTTGAGAAAATGGGAAAACTGGATGAATCTATCACGGCCATGGAAAAACTATCCCGTGATTTTCCGGAAAACCGGGAAGTGCTGGCGGCACTCGGGGATGTTAACCGCATGAACAGCCGGTTTGAAGAAGCCGGAATAGCCTATAGTAAATATATCAACAGTCTGTCAGAGATTAAAACCAAGGACTGGAGCATTTTCTATACCCGTGGCATCGTCTATGAGCAGGCCAAAAAATGGAAACTAGCCGAGGCCGATTTTTTAAAAGCTCTTGAGCTAAGGCCTGATCAGCCACAGGTTCTGAATTATCTGGCCTATAGCTGGGTTGATAAGGGTATTAATATAGATAAAGCCCGGAAGATGCTGGAACGGGCGGTGGAACTGCGGCCTTATGATGGCTATATTATCGACAGTCTGGGTTGGGCATTATACCGCATAGGGGATATGCCAAAGGCCGTTGAATATCTTGAGAAAGCTGTGTTGTTACAGACCGATGATTGGGCAATTAATGACCATCTTGGGGATGCCTATTGGGCTGTGGGCCGTAAATATGAGGCCAGATTTCAGTGGCGCCATGCTCTTTCGTTAAAGCCCGATGAAAAGCTTATTGCTGAAATTGAAACTAAAATTCGTGATGGCAAGAAAAAGCCGTGAACCCTTGACTGTCATATCCCGAACGGCACATGCAAAAATCAACCTTGACCTTCTGATTACCGGCAGGCGGGAGGATGGTTATCATACATTGGATAGCCTTGTGGTCTTCGCGGATTACGGCGATGAAATTCATATCAGGCCGTCCAAAAACCTTAATTTGACCATAGAGGGGCCTTTTGCAAAAGGACTTGGTAGTAGCAATGACAACCTTGTCCTGAAAGCCGCTAAATTATTGCGGGAAAGGTTGGATATTCGGGCGGGTGCGGAAATCATTCTGGTGAAAAACTTGCCCGTGGCTTCGGGCATAGGAGGCGGCTCTGCGGATGCGGCGGCTACTCTGCTGGCTTTGTGTAATTTATGGGGGGTGGATGGCCTTCCTCAAAATCTGGATGAATTAAGCCTGTCTTTGGGGGCAGATATTCCGGTCTGTATCACGTCACATACCATGCATATGACAGGGATGGGGGAGATATTAAGCCCATTATCTCTGAATTTCCCACTTTTCATGCTATTGATTAACCCCGGTGTACAGGTTCCTACCTCTGAAATATTCAATATTCGTAGCGCGCAAAAGGTTCCCTTTTCAGAAGCACGGAAGTTACAGAGTGAAATTTCATCAGTGGATGACCTGCTGAAAATACTGTCCTTTGGAAGGAATGACTTAACGGCTGCCGCATGTGCGTTATGCCCGGAAAC
>JAADFR010000030.1 GCA_013152755.1 Alphaproteobacteria bacterium | reverse complement strand
TCTGCTCCAGATATTTACCCTTATGTTCCGTATAGGGTTGAATACCCATGCTGGCGGCGCGTTCGCCGTTGGACGCGGTATGGATAGTGCCGTATTTACCAAGATTGATATCCAGGCGGTAACGGTCAGTGCCTTCAAAGTTGGTCATCACTTTGCCGGAAATGCCCGCCTGAACCATCGTGATCTTGCCTATAAAACGAAAGCCACCGGATTTCAGCAAGGCGGTTTTGCGCCTTTCCGTCTGGCGTAGGGCCATAATATCCTCGAGGGTGGGTAATGCGCTGGTAATTTCAGCGGCGCGGGGCGCGCTATCAATTTTCTCGCCATCGCGGTAAACGTTAAAAGCGGTTATCTGGCCTTTTTCGTCATGGTCAAAGTCTATACTCATCTTTGGTCTGATACGGGCATGCCGGCGCCCATCCGCGCCCGGCAGATGTAATTCAATGACCATCTGGTTGGGTATATCCAATGACAGACGGTGATTTTGTATAATCACCTCAACATTGCCTTCAAATATTTTCGAACGATAGCTGCCCAGATATTTTTGCAGTTTAGCCGGATCAATTTCAGCAACAATAGGCACGCCTTTGCGCGGCAGGTCAAAATCCATGCCGTTCTGGTGCATCCTCATGGCGGCAACTTTGCCTTTTGGGCCTCTATCAAATGAAATGGCAATGGTATCGGTAAGCCTGAAAAACCATTTACCCTGTTCGTCCGGATCTTTCAGATCATAGACCCTCTGTCCCGGCACATCGACCGCAGGCACGCCGTCCCGAACCATAAAAGTAAAGACCGTGTCTTTAAACGGGCCAAAATTAGCAATATATTCACCGGCATATTCGTCATAAAACCTGACATCCTTTTGTGACGTATCCCCAAGCAGTGTCTCCCAGACAATAGTCAGGGCCTCCTGTTGCAGGGGCGTTGATGTCACATTGGTCAGCAGGACAAAGCCAAGGTCGGATTCTGGCAGGAAGCCTACCTCAGCGCCAAAGCCGTCAATGCTGCCGCCATGTTCGACCACGGGCTGCCCCTGCCAGTCCCGCAAAAACCAGCCAAGACCATAATCCACACCGTCAGATACTTTGATCTGTGACGTGCGTGTTTCCAATAACTGGGCTTCACTGATCAGGCGGCGGCCTTCAAACGTGCCATTGGCCAATTGCAGGCGCAACCATTTCGCCATATCTAACACGGTGGAGTTTATAGACCCTGCCGGTCCCACATTATTGATATTGCGCATCGGCAGCTGCTGATATTCCTCCGCTTCTTCGCGCCAGATATAGCCGCGCGAAAGATTTGGATTTTGCTGAGCTTCTTCGTAATGTGACGTGCTGTTCTCCATGCCCAGTGGCGCGAGTAACCGCTGTTCCAGTAATGTGTCCCAATCACTGCCGGCCTGTTTTGCCGACGCAACGCCAGCGGCAAGGAACATGACATTGTTATAATTGAATTTTTCGCGAAACCCGGTCCATGCTTTTGCCTTGATGGCATTATGTAATATTTCACTACGGCTGGCCGCCCCGTTGATCCACAAAATATCATTCCGGGAATAGCCGCTGCGGTGGGACAGCATATCCCGCAAGGTTATCTGGTCATCCGTATTTTCTAGCGGAAACTGTAAATAGGGCATATATTTGGTGACCGGATCATCCCACTGCATTTTACCTTCATCAATCAGCATGCCAATCAAGGTCGCCGTAAAGGCCTTGGTGGTGGACCCAATGGCAAACAGGGTTTCCGGCGTAACCGGGGTTTTTGCCTCAATATCCGTCACCCCAAACCCCCGGGCAAAAATTACTTTATCCCCCTGTACCACGGCTATCGCCATGCCGGGAATATGATATTCTGCCCGCTTTTTCTCCAACACAATAGAGAGCTTTTCCAACCGGCCCTGAAGGTCTGATTTTTCTATGCTCGCGCGCACCGGGATGGACATAAGGGCAGCGATCATAACCCCCGTAACAATCAGGGCAACGGCCCATATGGTTTTTTGGCTTTTCATTCTCTTATCCCTTATTCATTCTTTAAAATTTGTTATTGGACATAGCTTCACCGTATCCTGCGCAGCCTCGCCATACTCTTTTGGATAGTTTCTTACGCTACTGTGGGGTCTTTTCTGTAAACTTCAAAATCTATATCCTCAATTCTGGACGACCGAAGCATCGTTCCCAAGCCAAATATGGCAAGCGCCTGAAAATAGAGGCTCAGGAGCAGAGCCTGAACATAATGCATATCAAATTCATCCATTACCGCCAGTGCCATAAAGAAAATACTCATGGCAATACTTGTATAAACCGATGTGCTCACAATGGTCTTCATCTGAGGCAAACGGTCTTTATTGGCCAAATGAGGGTCCATCTTTTTTCCGAATACCTGCCATTTTATCAATGCCGCAAAATAAACATGCACGCCAATAATTGTGACCAGCATGACTAAAACACCATTATCCCAGGAAACCTCAAAGTCATTAATATAGAGCAGAAAAGACGTATAAACGACCACCAGAAAAACCGCCAAACCAAACGTAACGGGTGAAACAAAATCAAAAAATCGCCGGGGCATGAGGTCTGCTTTCCGGGTGCTGTCCTGATTTGTTTTTCGCATAAGGCTCATCCGTTTGAAGTCCGATATTTCCAGGAGAATTATGGGTGAAAATTGGAGAGCCGTATAAAAAACCAAAATAATCTCCTCACCCTTACTCTGCAATGAAAAGCCCGTTATCAAAGCCACTGCGATTAATATTAAACCCACAAGAAGGATAAATAGATTTATCCGCCGGTATTTAACTGGCCCGGCCCGTACGGCCTCATCCGCGTAGGCCGCCGTGTATTTTTTTGTGAGCCTAGGATAGAGCTTGGGGTATTTTGACGGCGGAAAATTTTCGGTCACATATCGCATCCGCTGATAAAATTTTTGTGGATAGTAATAAGACAGAATAAAAATCTGACTTAAAAATACGAAGTAAAATAATACTAAAATAAAATCCGGCATGTCTGTTTCCTTAATTCTTGTGGTTATTCATTATGTTTCCGAAAGCAATCCGGATTTCAGAATCTGTGACGCCTGTTTCTCTAAAGGCTTCTATTGTTTCACGTAATTTCGTCAGTACCCACGCGTTCAAATCGACCGTACTGTTGGCCCGGGCCTCTGGATGGATAAAAGTCCCCCGATATCCTTTTGCCTGAATAACGCTGTCACGCTCCAGCAGGCGGTAAGCTTTCGCCACGGTTTTGTTATTCAGCTCCAGGTCATTTGCCAGTTGCCGGATCGAAGGCAGGGCATCCCCCGGTTTCAGCTCGCCCGCAATTACCGCCTGTTTAATCTGCGCCATCAATTGGGCAAACAGCGGATCGGGGTCATCAATATCAATTGTAATTTCCATAAAACTATTGTTCCATATGTACCATGTAGCATAAGGGTACATATGGAACATAAGAAGAGTCAAGCAAAAAATTAATTGTTCAAAAAAAAACGCATGCCCAAATAGAAATTTAGGACATACCTACGCAGAGAATTATAGAACTCAGAATAAAGTAGAATTGATGTTCCAAGCATGTTGACCCTATTGTGAGCGGGGCCGGTTTTTTAGGCTTGATAATGACCAGACCAGGGCCAAAATCCATCCAACCCCTGTCCAGCCCAGCGCTATATTAAGAAGCAGAATAGATATACTACGGTCATGATCACGGTATCCCGCTATCATGATGGGCAGGAAATACAGGATGAAAAGGATGAAAAATTTCAAATAAAACATATGGTTCTACGCTGCCTTTCTGATTAGGTCGGCTGCCGCCGTTAAGGCTTGTAGGTGATTTTTTTAACGTCTGCTTTGTTTTCAGAATTTATATCTACTAATTGCACCCTGTCTGGCTCAATAACCATCAGGGTTACCGTATTATAGGCATCTGTAATATAGAGTTGTTTTATTATTTTGAACCCCGGAAGCACGTTCTTTTCTTTCCTTAAAATTATTCTCTCGCTACATCCCGCACCGCAGACAGTGTGATATAGGCGGTAATGATACCCCTTAATTTCAATATCCTTTTCTAACAGGAAATGGACATTCTTGCCGTTTTTTATTGTACTGATGTCATTCATTAAGATAAGAATTAAAGCAAAAGAGCCCAATATGTATAAGCCGAGAACAGCTATAAATAAAATACCGCCGAGGATATTAACGTATATATTTTTGAACTGGACGGTCCGGACAAAAATAGCTATAGGCAAGGCTACAATGATCAAAATACTAAACCCGGCATTATAACTGTCCGCTACAAACCGTAATTGATATGGCAAACTTATTGGTAAAGCCCCGTGATTAATTATGGCGAAAGCGATAATAGCCAACGGTAATTCTTTTAAATATTTCTTCATGTTCTGCGCCCCACTTCCGAACTTATTTATATTTATTTAGAACTTTACCAGATAACGGACCTATTGGTTATTTATATAAACTTTAGTATTGTTGCTAATATTTTCTCATGGTCATTCTGAACTTGGTTCAGAATCCATCTGTCCGATTTAGAGTTGGCAACAACATGGGCCCTGAACTAAATTCAGGGTGACATTTGTGTTTTTGGGTTTGGTGGATTGCCCGCTGCCGGGTCCAGTTGTGCGATTGGGGTTGGGGCGCTATGGTTGGGGCAATGAAAACAAAAACAGGGCTTTTGATTATGTATGGTGACACACTTTATTTTTACGAGGAAATTCTGCTGCTGGCTTTGAAGGATGAGGCCGGGGTGACATCGGTGGCTTATATTGAGCAATCCATCGCCGGGGCTTTATTGGCGGAGCTTATACTGGCCGGGCGAATTGCGCTCAGTGAGGACAAAAAGAAAACTGTAACGGTGGTCAAGGCCGACCCCATGGGGGATGCGGTCATTGACAGCGCTTTTGACATGATAAAAGGCGATAAGAAAAGCCGCAAACTGAACGATTGGGTAAGCCGCATTGCCGCTATCAGCGACCTGTTCCACACGGCCGCCGGGCAGCTTTGCGCGCGCGGTATTCTAAAGGCCGATCAGGACAAGATATTGCTGTTTTTCACCCGGCGGATTTATCCGGAGATCAATCCCATTCCGGAAAACAAGCTCATTGACCGCCTGCGGTTGGCCATATTCTCTGACAGTCGCGAGATCGACCCCCGGACCACAGTATTGATCTCGCTTACACAAGGGATCGACCTGCTCCGGCTGACCTTTGGGGCCAAGGAGGTAAAAGCCCGGAAAGCACGTATTGAGGCCATCATCAACGGCGAAATAGCTGGAAATGCCATCCGGGAAGTGATAGAGGCCTGTAATATGGCTGCTGTTATGACGGTCATGGTAGCCGTCATCATCCCGACTGTTGTCACTTAATGATCATGGTCGGGGGTTTTTTCCGCCTTTGAAAAGGCCGGGAATTTATGGGTGGCATAGCTGCTGTGACAGCTGACACAGGATTCGGTCATTCTGCTGTAATAGAAGCTGATTAATTCCGGCTTTGCGGCCTTGGCCGCATGTTCCAGCATCCCGGCCAGATAATGAAACTGCTGATCCTGTTTGATGAAATCCGCCGGCAAGAGACTGTGAAGCTCTTTGCCCTGTGCCTTGGTCAGCTTTTGTTTCAGGATATAACTGTTTTTAATTTTCCCAGCGGTGGCAGCAACCGCATCCCATTTGCCGGAAATAATCGCCGGGATCAGCGACATCATACCACTTTGCAGGGCCAGCATTTCCTGTGACAACAGACTGCGCAATTCCGGTGACAGGGCCGTAACCCCCGCCGCCTTTTCCTCATTGGCATAGCTTGACATGGGCAGGCTCATCAGAAGGATACAAATAATTTTTTTCATATGATACATCGTTTCTTTTTTTAGAGACATAGGGTCGTTGGTATTATTCAATCAATGCCCAATATCTTGTGGCTTTGCAGGCTAAGGCACCATTGGGGGTGGTTCAGGCAGTAATCAACGGCGGCTTTGGTATGGTCCGCGCCCGCTTCATCAAGGGGTTGCAGGTAAAAATGGCGGAAATCCATATGGGCCACATCCTCTGGCCGGATAGCGCCCTGTGGATAGACCAGTTTTAATTCATCACCGCTGGTCTGGATGAATTTATCCAGCCGCTTGGGACTGATGCAGATCCAGTCCAGCTCCGGCGGACAAGGCAGGCTGCCGTTGCTTTCCACGGCGACCTGAAATCCCGCCGCCTGAAAGGCCCGGATCAGGGGACTGTCCAGCTGCATCAAGGGCTCACCACCGGTGCAGATAACATAGGGTATGCCGCCCTCCCCGCGCCAGACGTCCTGCACAGCCCGGACCAAATCCGCTGGGCTTTTGAATTTGCCGCCATTCTGGCCATTGGTGCCCAGAAAATCCGTGTCACAAAAAGAGCAGTCGGCTTGCGCGCGGTCCTCTTCCCGCCCGGACCAGAAATTACAGCCCGCAAAGCGGCAGAAGACCGCCGGGCGGCCCGTATGATGGCCCTCACCCTGCAGGCTGTAGAATATTTCCTTAACGCTATAGGTCATTTATAGGCCACCGGGTCCACCTCCCCCGCCTCACGAAAACCCTTCAGCCGCAAATGGCAGGCATCGCACTGACCGCAGGAGGCACCGTTCGCCGCCGGGTCATAACAGCTGGTGGTCAGGCCGTAATCCACGCCGAGCGATAGGCCCCGGCGCACAATATCCGCCTTGGTCATGTCAATCAGCGGGGTATGGATTTTAATACTGCCTGCGCCCTCAACCCCGCTTTTGGTGGCCAGATTGGCCATCTTTTCATAAGCGTCGATATATTCCGGGCGGCAATCGGGATAGCCGCTGAAATCAAGAGCATTAACGCCGATAAAAATGTCGCTGGACCCCTGCGTTTCAGCGAAGGCGAGCGCAAAGGACAGGAAAATGGTATTGCGGGCCGGAACATAGGTTACCGGAATATCATGGGACATATCGGCACTGTTGCGGCCTTTTGGCACTGCAATGTCATCGGTCAGGGCCGACCCGCCAAAAACCCGCAGGTCAATATTGGCGGTCACATGGTTTGTGATTCCCATGCTTTGGGCAACACGAGCGGCGGCGGCAAGCTCCTGCGTATGGCGTTGTCCGTAATCAAAGCTCAAGGCCACAACGTCATAGCCCTGTTGCTGTGCAATAGCCACGCAAGTAGTGGAATCCAGCCCGCCGCTCAGCAACACGACGGCTTTCTTGGTCTTGGTCATATTTTGTCTTCTTTATCTTTGTCCTTGTAATTCACATAGCCGAAAACTAAGTATAGTGCCAGTATTTAAGGAGAAAGATATGCCCCTGCCCACAGCAGCCCCCCGTAAATCCCTACATACCCGCACCATCACATGTGATGGTTTCGCGCGGGAAGATGGCCTGTGGGATATTGAGGCCCGCATGGAAGACATCAAACATTATACCTTTGACAATAAATTTCGCGGCAAGGTGGACCCGGGCGAACCGCTCCATGAAATGTATATGCGCCTGACCCTCAATGATGACCTTGAGGTCATGGATGTGGCGGCGGATATTGACCATTTCCCCTTTCATGGCTGTCCCAAAATTGCCGTGGATTACCGGAAGTTAATCGGGGTTAAAATCGGGGTCGGCTGGCGGCGGGCGATCAATGAACGGCTTGGCGGCAAGCAGGGCTGTACCCATCTGACGGAGCTGTTGCCCGTGTTGGCCACGGTGGCGATCCAGACCATGATGCCGGAAATCATACGCCGCCGCCGGGAAGAAGCCGAAGCCGCCGGAGACGGCGCCCCGAAAATGCGCCCGCCCATGCTCGACAGCTGTCACAGCTGGGCCTCGGACAGCCCGACAGTCAAGGAATTTGCTCCCGATTATTACACCGGAGATTAATCCTCTGGCTCTTCCAGCCTGTGATTATTCAGATGGGTAACGAACGTACGAACGTGTCTTTTTCTTTCCGGGTGCGGGATTTTGTGGCTTTCTTCTGACCGAATTTAGCCCTATTTTCGCTGGCCTGTGCCGCTTTCTTTTGCCGAACAAGCGTTTTTCTGGCCCGGTTGAATTTGATAATATTACCCATGATATACCCTTTGTGGTTATTTGGATTATAGCGCAAGTTCGCCTTGTTTATCAAGGCGCGACCTGATAAGAACAAAAGGGAAACTTTTACGGGATTTGCCTCATGAAAGAGAAAGATACGCGGCCCCTGAAAACAGAGGGCGGCATCGCCTTTAAGCTACAGTCGGACTTTAGCCCCTCCGGTGATCAGCCACAGGCGATTGAGAAGCTTGTCGCCGGTATTAATGACGGGCTGATTGATCAGGTTCTGCTGGGGGTGACCGGGTCCGGCAAGACCTATACCATGGCACAGGTCATTGAACGAACCCAGCGGCCCGCCATCATCATGGCCCATAACAAAACCCTGGCCGCCCAGCTTTACGGCGAGATGAAATCCTTTTTCCCGGGCAATGCGGTGGAATATTTCGTGTCCTATTATGACTATTATCAGCCCGAGGCTTACGTTCCGCGTTCGGACACCTATATCGAAAAAGACGCCAGCATCAATGAGCAGATCGACCGTATGCGCCATGCGGCGACCCGGTCGGTGTTTGAGCGCGATGATGTGATTATCGTTGCCAGCGTGTCCTGTATTTACGGCATGGGCTCACCGGAAACCTATCTTGAAATGACCATCCCCTTTGAGGTCGGCATGATGATCGATCAGCGCGACCTGCTGCGCCGGATGGTGGAATTACAATATAAACGTAATGATAATTTCTTTCAGCGCGGTACATTCCGGGTACGCGGCGATGTGATAGAGGTCTTCCCCGCCAGTTATGAGGACCAAGCCATCCGTCTCGATTTCTTTGGTGATGAATTGGAAGCCATCGTCATGTTTGACCCATTGACCGGTGAGAAGCTTCATAATGTAGAACGGACCAAGCTCTATGCCAACAGCCATTATGTGACCCCCGGCCCCACCCTGCAACAGGCCCAGAAAACCATCAAGGCCGAACTTGACTGGCGGCTGAAAGACTTGCAAGAGCAGGGCAAGATATTAGAGGCGGCGCGTCTGGAACAGCGCTCCAAGCTTGACCTCGAAATGATGGCCGCCACGGGTAGCTGCGCGGGGATTGAGAATTATTCCCGCCATCTGACGGGGCGCGCACCGGGCAGCAACCCGCCCACCTTATTTGAATATCTGCCGGACAATATGCTCTTGTTCGTCGATGAAAGCCATGCGAGCGTGCCCCAGATCGGGGCCATGAGCAAGGGCGATTATGCCCGCAAAAGCACTCTGTCCGACTTTGGATTCCGCCTGCCGTCCTGTATTGATAACCGGCCTTTGAAGTTTGAGGAATGGGACCGCCTGCGTCCGCAAACGGTCTATGTCTCGGCCACGCCGGGCAAATGGGAAATGGAACAGACGGGCGGTGAATATATTGAGCAGGTGATCCGCCCCACGGGGCTTATCGACCCGCCGTGCGAGATAAAACCGGTGGAGACACAGGTGGACGACCTGTTTCATGAGGCGCGGGCGACCATTGAAAAAGGCTACCGGGTTCTGGTGACCACCCTGACCAAGCGCATGGCCGAGGATTTGACCGAATATCTCCATGAAAACGGCTTGAAGGTGCGTTATATGCATTCGGATATTGATACGCTGGAGCGGATAGAGATTATCCGTGATCTGCGTCTTGGCACCTTTGATATTCTGGTGGGTATTAACCTTCTGCGGGAGGGGCTGGACATCCCGGAATGTGGCCTTGTGACCATATTGGATGCGGATAAGGAGGGCTTCTTGCGCTCGGAAACCTCATTGATTCAGACCATTGGCCGTGCGGCGCGTAATGTGGATGGCAAGGTGATTCTCTATGCGGACAAGATCACCCGCAGCATGAAGGCGGCGCTGGATGAAACGGACCGGCGGCGCACGAAACAGGTGGCCTATAACGAGGCCCACGGCATCACCCCCGAAAGTATCAAGAAATCCATCGGTGATATTATCCAAAGCGTGGCCGAAGGCGATCACGTCCTTGTGCCGCTTGATGTGGACGGCAACCATATGGTTGGTCATAACCTGAAGGCCTACATCGCCGACTTAGAGAAACAAATGCTGGAGGCCGCTGGAAACCTTGAGTTTGAGGAAGCCGCCCGCCTGCGTGATGAAGTCAAACGGCTGGAAGACCATGAACTGGGCATTACGGCAGAACATCCTGTTGGCAAACATTTGTCCTCTGGACGAAATAGAGGAAGGTCAACGGCTGGCAAGCCCGGCACCCGCCAATACCGCCGCAAAAGCAACAAGTCCAGCCCGCGAAAATTCTAAATTTTCACATTGATTTCATAGGCGTCAGGCAGTATAGCTTCGGCAACGGTATTGTATTTCAATGCCGTTGTATTTCAATGCCGGAATGTGGCGCAGCCTGGTAGCGCACTTCGCTGGGGGTGAAGGGGTCGCAGGTTCGAATCCTGTCATTCCGACCATTAAAAAACCTGCTAATTCAACGAGTTAGCAGGTTTTTTCTTTTTAATGATTTAGGTGTTTTTACGTTTCTTGGGTGCAACTTGGGTGCAAATCAAAATTTACTTTTTCTTCTAATTCGAGGAAATAAGCGTTAAGTCCTTGAATTACTGTGCTTTCTCCGTCTGGAATGTATTGGGCGTATCCTTCGGTAATTTCAAGACTTCCAGAGGCTTGGTGACCCATATGTCCAGACAATTCCCAAGGATCAACGAAGATATTATATTTCTTTTTAAATTCAGAATTTGTACGTAAGGTTCTGGCCAAACTATGGCGGATTGTTTTTGAAACTATATTGTTCGGCCATTGAAGTTCATCTCTCATGGTTCGCCATGCTTTTTTAATACTTTTGACCTGTTTACCCTGTCTCTGCACGAAGTAACTGGATTCTTCCGAAAGCCATTCTTTTAATAGATCGGGCACAGCCACAATAGGCCGTCTTTTTGAGGTTA
>JAADFR010000029.1:2708-11975 GCA_013152755.1 Alphaproteobacteria bacterium | reverse complement strand
AAAAATGATAAAAAATATATTTCTGAGCCTGTTTCTCTCCCTGATGATCGGCCCCCATGCATGGGCCAACAACAGTGATGATTTCCAGAAAATCCTGACCGACCACTGGACGCGGGCCACAAAGGAAAAAGTTTTTTTCCGCACCGACCCCGATGGCTTTCGCATGAATGGCACCCTGCCGGAATTAAGCAAAGCCGCCCGGGACCGCCGCGCCGCCTTCAACGATAAAATCCTGAAACGCCTGAGCCATATCACGGAAAATAAGCTGACTAAAAAGGACCGGGATCAGCTATAAAATTTTCAAATTCGAACGGCAGACCGAGGCCGAGAGCTATCGCCAACCCGGCCATTTATTCCCCATCACAAAATTATTTGGTTATCACACCTATTTTGCCGATGCCCCGGCCAATATGGCGTTCCTGAAGGCCCGAGACTATGAAAATTATCTGATCAGCCTTGCCGATTTTCCGCGCTATAACCGGGAAAATATAGCCTTGCTGAAAGAGGCCGTTTCAAAAGGTTATGGCCATTATTGCGCGTCCATGACGGGCTATGAAACCACCATCAGCCAACATATCGTCAAGGATGCAAAAACCAGCATATTTTACGCCCCCTTCACCAACTTTCCCCCGCAAATTCCAGCAAGCCAACAGGCTCGCTTTACCGAACAGGGTTTGAAACTGATCGCCGAAAAGGTCATTCCGGAATATCAGGCCTTCTATGATTTTTATATGAAGGACTATAAACCCAACTGCCGCAAACAGCCCGGCATCAGCAGCGTCAAAGGCGGGGCGGCCTATTATAAATCACAGATTGAATATTTCACCACCACCGATATGGGGCCACAGGAAATTCATGACTTGGGCTTACGCGAAATCGCCCGTATCCGGGGGGAAATGACCGCTATCATGAAAAAAGTTAAATTCAAAGGCAGCTTCAAAGACTTTCTGGGCTACCTGCGGTCCGAAGAAAAATTTTATGCCAAAAGCGAACATGAACTGCTGGCCGACGCCGCCCTGATTGCCAAAACCATGGAGGGCGAATTGCCAAAGTTTTTTGGCCGGTTGCCCCGCAATGCATAAAGGCGGGTATCCGGGGGGCCTTCTATATGCCGTCCTCGGGCGATGGCACAACATCCGGGACATATTTTCTGGGCACCCGTGATCTTCATACCCAACCGCTTTATACGCTGGAGGCCCTGACCTATCATGAGGGGGTGCCGGGGCATCATTTGCAGACGGCATTGGCGATGGAGCTTGATATTCCCGCATTTCGCAGAACACTATCCCATTCGGCCTTCACCGAAGGCTGGGGGCTATATAGCGAACGACTGGGCAAGGATATGGGCTTTTATCAGGATCCTTACAGCGATTTTGGCCGTCTGACCTATGAAACATGGCGGGCCTGCCGGCTTGTGGTCGATACGGGCCTCCATGCCTTTGGCTGGTCCCGGCAAAAAGCTATCGACTTTATGGTCGATAATACCGCCCTTGCCCGGGATGAAGTCACCGCCGAGATTGACCGCTATATCACCTGGCCGGCGCAGGCCCTGTCCTATAAAATCGGTGAAATCAAAATTCGGGAATTACGGAAAAAGGCTGAAAAGGCCCTCGGGGGAAAATTCGATCTAAGGGCCTTCCATGATACAATCATTGGCAACGGATCCCTGCCCATCGCCATTTTAGAGGAAATCGTCAATGACTGGATTCAGGGCCAGAAAAAACAATAAAAGTCCAAACAGTCGTTTATTTTTTTCGCCGGTGATGTATCATGCGCCGTTGAAATATTTGACAGTCGGCTTTGCATGAGGTAACTGTAATTATATTGCGCTGCAACAAACAGCGGTGATATGTTATGAGCATCAGCTCGATAACGCTGGAAATATCATTGCTTAAACCAATGGGAGAATGACCCCGATGAAGATTTTGGTCCCGGTTAAACGGGTAATTGATTATAACGTGAAGGTCCGCGTCAAAGCGGATAACAGCGGTGTGGAGCTTGCCAATGTCAAGATGTCCATGAACCCTTTCGATGAGATTGCTGTCGAGGAAGCCCTGCGCATCAGGGAAGCGGGTAATGCAGATGAAGTCGTCGTGGTCTCCATCGGCCCCGCGCAGGCACAGGAAACCCTGCGCACCGCATTGGCCATGGGCGCCGACCGGGCCATATTGGTTAAAACCGATGAGGCCGTGGAACCGCTGGCCATCGCAAAAATTCTCAAAGCCATTACGGAAGAAGAAAATCCGGGGCTGGTCATGCTGGGTAAGCAAGCCATCGATAATGATTGTAACCAGACCGGACAAATGCTGGCGGCTTTGCTGAGCTGGCCGCAAGGTACTTTCGCGTCCGAGGTGGCGATCAGTGACGGGTCGGTCAATGTGACCCGCGAAATTGACGGCGGTCTGGAAACGGTCAAATTGACCCTGCCCGCCGTTGTGACCACAGACCTGCGCCTTAATGAGCCACGTTATGCCTCCCTGCCCAATATCATGAAGGCCAAACGCAAGCCGCTGGATATCAAGGAGCCTGCCGATTACGGTGTGGATACCGCGCGGCGCGTTATTACATTAAAGGTTGAGGAACCTTCAAAACGGGAAGCCGGGATCATCGTGGAAAGCGTGGCCGAACTGGTCGCAAAATTGCGTGACGAAGCAGGAGTAATCTAATCATGACATCACTTGTAATTGCCGACCATGATAATGCGGTTCTGAAAGACAGCACCCTGAATGCGGTTACTGCCGCCGCGAAGCTGGGCGATGTGGATATTCTGGTGGCCGGTTCCGATTGTGCCGCCGTTGCCGAAGCCGCTTCAAAGGTTGCCGGAGTCGCAAAGGTTCTGGTGGCGGATAATACCGATTATGCCCATCCCTTGGCTGAGGTCATCGCCCCATTAGTGGTCAGGCTGGCGGATGGCTATGACGCTATTCTGGTCGCGGCCACAACCACGGGTAAAAATTTCATGCCCCGGGTCGCGGCTCTTTTGGATATGGCCCAGATTTCAGACATTATTTCCATCGAAAGCGCTGATACATTCAAGCGGCCCATCTATGCCGGAAACGCCATTGCCACCGTCCAGTCCAGCGATGCCAAAAAGCTGATCACGGTCCGGACCACGGCCTTTCCCGCCGCCGCCACAGAGGGCGGTTCCGCCGCCATTGAAAATATTGACGCCGCGGAAAACCCCGGCCTGTCCAGCTTTGTCAGTGCGGAACTGTCCAAATCGGAACGGCCTGAGCTGACCAGTGCCAAGATCATCATTTCTGGTGGGCGCGGCATGGGCAGCGGCGAAAATTTCGCCCTTGTAGAAGCCGTTGCGGACAAACTTGGGGCCGCCGTCGGCGCCTCACGCGCGGCGGTTGATGCGGGCTTTGTCCCCAATGACTATCAGGTGGGCCAGACGGGCAAGATTGTCGCTCCGGACCTCTATATTGCCGTCGGGATTTCCGGTGCGATCCAGCATCTGGCCGGGATGAAAGACAGCAAGGTCATCGTGGCCATCAACAAGGACGAGGAAGCCCCCATATTTCAGGTGGCGGACTATGGTTTGGTCGCCGATTTATTTCAGGCTTTGCCAGAGCTTGAAAAAGAGTTATCATAAATATTTAAAGTGTAAAGAAAGACCCCAGAATGGTACAACATGTCGGGATAATAGGCGCAGGTCAAATGGGCAACGGCATTGCCCATGTCTTTGCCGTGGCGGGATATGATGTCCTGCTGAGCGATATTAACGAAGAAGCCCTGCAAAAAGCAGTGGCCAAGATCGAGAAAAACCTCCACCGTCAGGTGGCTAAAGGCTTTCTGGCAGAAGATTTGGCCAAGGCCGCCGTTGACCGCATCACAACGAGTACTTCTCTTGACGGGTTTTCTGAGGTTGATCTGGCTATTGAGGCCGCAACGGAAAATGAGCAGGTTAAAATTGCCATCTTTCAGGATATATGTCCCCTATTGAAAGCCGATGCTATTTTGGCGACCAATACATCGTCCATCTCCATCACCCGATTGGCCTCAACCACGGACCGGCCGGAAAAATTCATTGGTCTGCATTTCATGAATCCGGTGCCGGTGATGAAACTTGTGGAACTGATCAGAGGTATCGCCACCAGCGAAGAAACCTATCACATAGCAGAAACCTTCATTGAAAAAATTGGCAAAACATCGGCTAATTCCGAAGATTTCCCGGCCTTTATTGTTAACCGGTTATTGCTGCCCATGATTAATGAGGCGATCTATACCCTTTATGAAGGGGTCGGATCGGTGGAAGCCATTGACAAGGCCATGCGGCTCGGGGCCAATCATCCCATGGGGCCTTTACAGCTGGCAGATTTTATCGGGCTTGATACCTGCCTGTCAATCATGCAGGTGCTCTATGAGGGACTGGCCGATACCAAATATCGCCCCTGTCCCCTGCTGGTCAAATATGTGGAAGCCGGATGGATCGGACAAAAAGTCCGGCGCGGCTTTTATGATTACCGGGGTGATGAGCCGGTTCCAACCCGATAGACCTGCCCTATGACCGGTTTTACAAAAGCAATTATGCTGCTCTCCCTGCTTGTTGTGATCATTGGCGGCGGATTTTCATTTTACCTGACCTATCAGAGTAACGACACCCCCGCCGTGGCCTATGCCAACAGACAGGGCATTGCCATCGAAGGCTTTGATGCGGTGGCCTATCATATGGTCGGGCAGCCCACGAAGGGCAAAGAGAATTTTCAGGTCACCTGGGCCGGAACCACATGGTATTTCGTTAGCCTTGAGAATCGTCAGGTCTTTTCCCAAGACCCTGAAAAATTTGCCCCGGCATTCGGCGGACATGACCCTTACGGCATGGCGTCCGGCGGCCTGTCACAGCCCGCAACCCCGGAGCTTTGGGAAGTTTCAGACGGCAAGCTGTATCTTTTCTATTCCGGCCAAACCCGCAGACTATGGCAACAGGATAAGGCAGAAAATCTGAAAAAAGCCAATGTGCAGTGGAACCGGATTAAACAGCAGATTCGCTATAAAGCTGAAATGGCCGCTAAGGGTAAGATACCAGCTTCTTTGCCTTAGCCCAAGCCTGACTTGCTTTTTCCTCATCCCCAAGTTGAGCATAGGTTATCGCCATTAAATTATAAAATTTCCGTTCATTTTTCCGCCGCTTCAAGGCGCTTTTTAAATGATATAGCGCAAGATCATAGTCCCCCATATCAAAAGCCTCCTGTGCCTGATGATAACGGTAATAGGGATTTTTCATCTGATGTTCTTTGGCCAGACGGAAATAATATTCCGATTTTTCCACCTCACCCATATGATCATATAATACGCTTAGATTGCTGAGCGCCGACTGATTAGAGGTATCATATTTCAGCGCGATGAAATAAGCCTTCTCAGCATAGCTATATATTTCTTTCATCCGGTATAAAACCCCAAGGTTTGACCAGAGAGCCGCTTCCTGCGGGGCCAGTTTCAAGCCCTTGACCAGATACCGAAAAGCATTTTCATAATCACCATCATAGAGATAATCCGTACTCTTATTGCCGTAATAAAGAGCGATAGCATTATCATCAGAAATCTTCCATGCCCGATAATGACTTTTGTAATTTATCCGGTCTATATCAACGACAAGATCACGCGCTTCCCTCATATGGATGCGAATATTCACATGACGGCTCAAATAATAAAGGCCATCCCCGACACTGCTCCATTCAGGGGGAATTTCCACCTCCTGAAAGCTGACCTTAAGACCCTGTTCCCGGGCAAGAGCGGCAAACAGATAGCTAAAGGCCAGGCAATTGCCTTCGGTTTTCAGAAAGGCATCCCGGGCAGTATGGGTTTGCGATGCATCATATGTCATGCCCAGCGCCCCCTGTCCAAAAATCATTCTGGCCAGAACCTTAACCCGGGTTGTTTCAACGTAAGTGCGCGGAACATATCTGTTCAGATATTGTCGCATAGAGTCATTTATCTGCATGACATGATCTTCAGGCAGGATCATATCTTTTGCCTTTGGCCCCAGCAAAGCCTCACCGGACAAAAGGTCAGCACGGGTAATGACCGCTGCCGAATAGACCGGATCCTGTGTCTTAAGGACACTGCACCCGCCAAGAAACGACAGACTTATCAATGAAAAAAAGATTTTATGGATAGCGTGCATATATATTCTGCCAAATCATTTTACGTGATTATCTATATATTTCCCACACCCTTGAGTTTCATAATACCATAATTGGCCCTAATATGCTATTTCTTTAGCTCCTGCTTGATATAGGCCCGAAATCTTGGACCGAAAGGTGGGCGGGCCTGTAACAGGCCCAAAATGTCGATGGGCCCTCTTTTAAAAACGCTCATGCTATGGGAAAAGGTCTTGAAACCGTCATGCCCGTGATAATGTCCCATGCCAGATGCGCCAGTGCCGCCAAAGGGCAGGTCTTCCTGACCCACATGAAGCAGGAATTCGTCGTAAGCCACACCGCCGGCAATGGTTTTCTGCCGTATTTGGTCTCCCGCCGGGTCTTTGCCCAGAAGGTAGAGCGCCAAGGGCCGGGGCCGAACGTTAATATATTCGATAATTTCATCTATGCTATCATAGGGCATAAGCGGCAACAGAGGGCCGAAAATCTCATCCTGCATCAGGGTCATATCATCACTCACATTGCTGATCACATGAAAGGGCAGGATATTGTCATTACGGTCCCTGCTAAAGGCATCTGGTGTTTCAACCAAGGCGCCCTTGGTCTTAGCATCGGCCACATATCCCTTTAGCCTATCTCTTTGCCGGGCATTTATAACGGCCGTATAGGCAGGGGCACCCTCTTGTTCCGGATAAAATTCTTCAGCTTTTTTTAACAGGGCCGTGCGCAGGGCAGGTAACTTGTCTCTGGGGACAAAAACATAATCCGGGGCCACACAAATCTGGCCCGCATTGGCCATCTTGGCCGCAACAATACGCTTGGCGGCGCTGTCAATATCACAGTCCGGCAGAATAACCGTTGGTGATTTACCGCCCAGTTCCAGCGTCACCGGAACCAGATTTTCCGCCGCCGCCCGCATGATAATCCGCCCGACGGTGCCGGATCCGGTATAGAACAGGTGGTCAAAAGGCTGTCGGATAAATTCCTCGGCAACCTCAATACCGCCGGTGAAAACGGCAACCTCGTCCGGATCAAAATATTCCGCAATCAATTTCCGGGTCAGCTCTGATGTAGCCGGGACATGCTCCGATGGTTTTATCATCACCCGATTGCCGGCTGCCAATGCCCCGGACAGGGGCGAGAAAATCATGCCCAGCGGAAAATTCCATGGGCTGATGATGCCCACAACCCCCTTGGGCCGATGGTCCACCCACGCCCGGCTACCCAGAAGCCCGAGCGGAAAGGTCGGGCTGCGCCGGTCCTTCTTCATCCATTTGGCCAGATTATTGCGCGCATATTTCAGAGCTTGCAGAGACGGTACAATATCCGCAAACAAGGTGATTTCTTCTGTGCGCTGACCATAATCCTGCTCCAAAGCGGTGATGAAATCCTGCCTGTGGTCCAGCAACAGGGAAATGGCCCGGTTTAACCTGTCAATTCTTATGTCCTGATCAACGGGAAGGTCCGCCAGAAAAGCGGCCTTTTGACGGGCGAGCGTTTCACTTATAGCCATGATCTGTCCTTTATTATTTTCACTTTGCCGTCATATGACGTATCTTGTGGCCAAGGGTACACCAAAGAGGTCACATTGAATATGGCAAGTCCAAAAAAATATACCAGCGACATTACCATTATCGGCGGCGGTATCGCCGGGATAACAATGGCGCTTGATTTGTTGGAACGGGGCGAAAGCCGCCATATCACCCTCATAGACGCGCAGGGGAAAGAGGCTTTTGGCGGCCTTGCCAAGGGGGCCTTTGGCGGCATGATGCTGGTCGATACCCCCCTGCAACGCAAAAGCGGGATTCAGGACAGCGCTGAAATTGCCTTGCGCGACTGGCATAATTTTGCCGATTTTGGCGAAAGTGATCATTGGCCAAGGGCATGGGCAAAATATTATGTGGAGCAGGTCACAGCGCAGGTTCATGACTGGGTCATATCTCTAGGCCTGAAATTCCTGCCCGCCGTGCAATGGGTTGAGCGCGGCCTGTATCACCCCGGTAACAGCCTGCCCCGCTATCATATCCTGTTCGGCACCGCCCAATATCTTATGGAAACCCTGATTACCCGCCTGCACAGGGCCGCTGAGAAGGGCCATCTCACCCTGCTGTTCCGTCATAGCGTTCAAAATTTCATTATGGACCGGGACCGTATCGTGGGGGTTGAGGGCCTTGACATATCCTCGGATCAGCCTTTCAGTTTATTGTCTGAGACTACTATTATTGCCACAGGTGGCATTGGCGGCAATCTTGATAAAGTTCGCCAGCATTGGCCCCGTCATATGGGAACGCCGCCCACAAAAATTCTTAACGGCTGTCATCCTACCGCAGATGGCCATATGCATGATCAGGTACGGGATCATGGCGGACAGGTCACCCATCTGGATAAAATGTGGAATTATGCCGCTGGTGTGGGCCATCCAAAACCGGCCTTTGACAATCACGGGCTCAGTCTTGTGCCGACCCGCTCGTCCCTGTGGCTGAACCATAAGGGACGGCGCATCGGGCCACAACCCCTGATCACCGGATTTGATACCAATTTCCTCTGTGAGCAGGTGGCCAAGCAGGAAAAACCCTGGACATGGCATGTGATGAACTGGAAGATTGCCCGCCGGGAGCTGGCTATCTCCGGCGCCGATCATAATCCGGATTTGCGCAAAAGACGACTTTTACCCATGATCCTGAAATTATTGCTGGCCGATGACGGGCTGGTGCGCCGGATGGTGGCTGAGAGCAAAGATTTTATCACCGCCGATACGCTGGAAGAATTAACGGCCAAAATGAATGGCTTGACGGACAAGGAATATATCTCCGCCGATCACCTACGGCAGGAAATCGGACATTATGATGCCCAGCTCACACGCGGCCCCAAGTTTCATAATGATGATCAAATCCGGCGCATAGCCCAGCTTCGCCAATGGACAGGCGACCGCATACGAACCTGTAAATATCAGAAAATACTGGACCCCAAAGCCGGGCCACTGCTCGCCATCCGCACCCATCTGATCAGCCGCAAGACATTGGGCGGGATTCAGACCAACCTTGATTGTGCCGTGCTGAGAACAGACGGACAGCCCCTGCCCGGACTTTATGCCATTGGCGAGGCCGCAGGCTTTGGCGGTGGCGGCGCATCGGGCAAAAAATCGCTGGAGGGCACCTTC
>JAADFR010000029.1:0-2689 GCA_013152755.1 Alphaproteobacteria bacterium | reverse complement strand
GCCCGCCGCGCTGCAGAGGTCATATATAACCAAAAGCCCGATTGACTCTATATGATATTTAATATAATTATTTATATATTTAATATCACACCAAAAGGCTCCTGAATGTCACTTATCAAAAACAATCCCATGCGCGGCGGAAATAAATTTAAACTGGGTGTGTTCGGGGCCAATGCGGATGGCTGCCTATCGATCACCAAGCATCCGGACCGGTGGATGGCCGAATGGGACGATGTGGTCGCGGCGGCCCAAATATCGGACCGGGCCGGGCTTGATTTTTTCCTGCCGCTGGCCCGCTGGAAAGGGTTTGGCGGCGAAACCAATGCCCGGCATATTTCCTATGAAACCTTCACCTTTGCCGCCGCCCTGTCCGGGCTAACCCAACAGATTGCGCTGTTTGCCACCGTTCATACCCTGATCGTGCCGCCGGTCTATGCGGCAAAGGCACTGGCCACGCTGGATCATGCCAGCCACGGGCGGGCAGGCCTGAATATGGTTTGCGGCTGGAACCAACCGGAATTTGACATGTTCGGCCTGACCAAACCGGATCAGGTCTATGATCAGGGTAAGGAATGGTTTGAAATATTAAAACGCACTCTGTCCGGCGAAGCCCCCTTTGACTTTAAGGGGGATTTCTTTGATTTAAAGGGCGTCTGCGGCGCGCCGGGAAGCGTGCAGAAGCCCCATCCCATTACATTATCAGCGGCCTTTTCACCGCCCGGGCGGGATTTTGCCGCCGCCGCCTGCGACTGTATATTCACCACCTTCAACACCCATGAAGACGCCGCTGCCACCATTGCCGATTTTCGCGGGCGGGTTGAAAAGGCGGACGGAAATGCCGGGCTGTTTGCGCCGGTCCATGTAGTTTGCCGCCCTACAACCACAGAGGCCGAAGATTATTATGAAAGCTATGCCGTAACCCAAACCGATAATGCCGCCGTTGATCAACATATGGCCATGAAAAAGAAGATGTCCGGCTCCCATGATCCGGCGGCCTACGACCTGTATCGCAAACGCTTTGCCGGGGGCGCGGGCAGTTATCCGTTAATCGGCACGCCCGGGCAAATCGCCGATGAAATGATCCGGCTGAACCAATTGGGCTTTGGCGGATTGGCGCTGTCATTCGTTAACCCGAAAGACGAATTACCCTATTTTTGCGATCATGTTCTACCACTTCTGACAGAGGCCGGGTTGCGGCAATAATATTTCCTGAAAATAAATATATTAATCTCCCTCAAAAAGGTATATATGTTTTTACATATGATATTGCATGTGATAGGAATATGTATATATATTAGGAAGTAATAAAATGTACTTTAAAGAAGCGCTGGACAAAAAGCAACCTGTTGGCTGTTTTTGGCTGTCCCTGGGTTCCATTCCATTGGCGGAATTTATTGCAGAAACCAGCGAAACATCACAGGCCCCCCTTGCGGTTGTCTTTGATATGCAACATGGTCTGTGGGACCGAATGGCCCTTGAGAATGCGATTGGCCTGATCAAGACGGGCCTTATCCCGCTGGTCCGGGTCGCCGATTGTGACCGGTTTCATATCAGCGGCGCCTTGGATGCGGGGGCCGAAGGCGTGATTGTCCCCCTGATTGAAACGGCGGAACAGGCACAAGATGCGGTACAATATGCCAATTACCCCCCCGAAGGCACGCGCTCTGCGGGCGGCGTCCGGCCCATCCGGGACTTTGCCGCCTATGTGGACATGGCCCGCAAAACCACGGCTGTTGCCCTGATGATTGAAACCCGCGCGGGTCTTGACAATATCGCGGAAATCATTGAAACGCCGGGCCTGGATATGATTTTTATCGGCACCGGAGACCTGTGCCTGTCTTTAGGGCTTGCAAAGGATGATCCCGCTCTGGAACAGGCCATTGGAAAAATTAAGCGTACATGCGATGCCGCAAATGTCCCCTGCGGCATTTTTACCCCCGATGTGACGCAGGCCAAAAAGCGGCGGGAACAGGGATTTCTTCTGGTTGTGATCAGCGATGATATTACCGCCAACCGAAATTTGTATCAGGAAAAATCACGTGAATTTACAGCGGATTAAAATCACCGCAGGAGTATATAATGTCTGATCCAAAACACCATTTAGCCCTTGAGGGTGCCCGTCCGCAGATACGCAACATCTCGCTGGATAATATTGCCGCGCTGGCCAAGGGGGCCTTTGACAATGATGAAATTATCCCGCTTTGGTTCGGCGAGGGCGATGTTAAGACACCCTCCTTTATTGGTAACGCCATCTATCAGGCCATTCAGGACGGTAAGGTTTTTTACAGCCATCAAAACGGTATCCCGGAATTTCGCGAAACCATGGCGGATTACCTGACCGGCCTGAATAAAAAACCCGTGGGACCGGAGCGCATTACCGTGACCTCCGGCGGGATGCCCGCCATCATGCTGGCCATACAGCTCACCACCGGCGAGGGCGACAATGTGGTCATCATTGACCCGGTCTGGCCCAACATCACCGGCATTGTCCAGATCGTCGGGGCCGAAACCCGGTCCGTGGCCATGGACCTCACCGATGATGGCTGGGCCCTGGATGTGGAAAAAGTCGCCGCCGCCTGTGACGACCGCACAAGGGCCATCTTCTTTGCCTCACCCGGCAATCCCACCGGCGCCATCCTGCCCGTGGCCGTACAGAAACAGCTCTTGGCGCTTGGCCGGAAAACCGGAA
>JAADFR010000028.1 GCA_013152755.1 Alphaproteobacteria bacterium | reverse complement strand
GATTTCGGGGTGCTGATCAATCACGCCCCGGTTGTCTCTACCCTGCGCACGGGCATATTGGAAGTTCACAACGGTGATACGCCGGAAAAGATACTGGTGGTCAACGGCTTTGCCGAGGTTAACCCAGGTGGCCTGACCGTTCTGGCCGAGGAAGCCATACATCTGGCCGATGTGGACCGCGCGGCTCTGGAAGCTGAACTGAAAAAAAGCTGAACTGAAAAATGCTGAAGAAGACATAGCCGACGCCAAAGACGAGGTCATTCTGGCCAAAGCCAACAAAGCCCGCGACCGTCTGGTGGGAATTCTAGGCGTCCTTGATCTGGCGGCGTAATATTATCCGCATATCATTATTGAAGGCCCTGTGAATTATATTTACGGGGCTTTTTTATTGCAATCTTTTACCATCTGGTCAGAATGGTTTGCATATTTGAATTTACAGGGTTTAAGTAATGCAGTTTTCTTTCGGTGTTTGTCTAAAGTTATTTTCCGGCACAATATTAGCCGCCGTCATGACGTCATCGGCCCTTGCCGAGGAGATGACTATTGATTTTATTGGTCAGCGTATTATTCCTCACGAATATAGCTATAAAGATACCATAGTCGGCGGCCTATCCGCGATTGATTATGATCCTGAAACAAACCGCTTTGTGGCCATATGTGATGATCGATCCAGCAAAAATCCCGCCCGCTTTTATGAATTGAACTTAATCTATGATCAAAACAGCTTTCAAGGCTGGCAGATCACCGACGTTAATTTTATGAAACAACCGGATGGCACCGTCTTTCCCAAGCCTGAAATCATGGGCAAGTCCCTTGTGGATCCCGAGGCTTTGAAACTATCCCCCACGGGCGACAGTTATTTCTGGACCAGCGAGGGCCATGCCAAATACGGCGTCAATCCTTTTATCCGCGAAATGGGGCCGCATGGCGGTTATCGCCGGGACTTTGCCGTACCCGATAAATATCTGGTGGCCGAGAACAAAGGCATCCGCAACAATCTGGCCTTTGAAGCCATGACCCTGAACCATGACCGCCAAAGCATCACCGTATCCATCGAGGGGCCATTGATACAGGACGGCCCGGAAGCCACCGTTGATCACGGGGCAGATGTACGTTTCCTGCGTTTGAATATTGCCACCGGCCAGCCGACCCATGAATATGTCTATCCGGTAGAACCCGTCCACGGCGAAGCCCTGCCCATCGGTAATTTCTCCGTTAATGGCGTGGTGGATATACTGGCGGTCTCGGATACAGAATATCTGGTGGTGGAACGGTCCTTTTCTGCTGGTGTGGGGCTGTCGGTCCGACTTTATCTGGCTGATTTCGCCGGGGCAACAGATGTTCTGGCGCTGGATAGTTTGAAAGATGTTCCCTATAAAGTGGCCAGCAAGCGATTATTACTTGATCTTGGCACCCTCGGCATTGCCATTGATAATATCGAAGGCATGACATTCGGCAAGACGTTGAAAGATGGCCGCCGCAGTCTGATCATGATTTCCGATGATAATTTCAGGTCGGCACAGGTGACCCAGATGCTATTATTTGCGGTTGGCTCTAAAACTCCGCTCCCACAGCATCAGAAATAAAATGCATCAGAGGCGTTGCCGCTTCAAAAGTTTCAATCACCTCATCAACAAAAGCCGCCGTTCCGGCAATATCTATATTGCTCGTGGCCTTTATGGCGAAAAAACTTTTACGTTTGATGTCTTCAAGGTGAGGCGCGTCCGCATCGAAACCGCGCGGTGGGCGTTTGAGGCCATCGCCCTTGATGCCGCCGCATTTTTCCAATATGGCCGGGTCTTCTATGATCGCCTGCCATTTTTTAGGCTTGTCGACAATGCGTTGACGAATTTTGCCAAGGGCATCGCCGGGCGGGATCCAGATTCCGCCGCCGTAGCGCAGGTTTCCTTCTTCCAGATGGACATAAAAGCCGGGAGCATGGGCGTCTTTGCCCATTCTGTGACGAAACTGGGCGGCGGCATGTTCCTTATAGGGCCGTTTGTCTTTTGAAAAACGCACATCCCGGTAAATGCGAAACATGGAGCCTTTGTTGGGGCGCGGATCCGCCTTATAATGGGGGGAGATGTCCCGGAGCAACGGGGCCACGGCCGAGATAAAAGCGCTGACCGGGGCAACAACCTTATCCTGATAACGGGCCTTGTTATCGGCGAACCATTCCCGGTTGTTATTCTGTTTCAGCTCCCGGAAGAAATGCCAGAAATCCTCGTCAAAGCCGGTAAATTCATCATTCATATATTTGATTCCCTGAAATCTGCACAACCGCAATGGCGATAGAAGGTAGAGGTGAGTGAGCATAATATGGCCATGGGCAGGGTCAATACAGGGGCCGCCAGCAGAACAAAGATATAAATCATATTTGGCTCCGGTGCGGTCCCGGCTAGAAGGTCAATCTGAAAGAAATAATCCGCCAGCCAGAGTGTGCCTATCACCACGCCCAGTAGCGGCAATCCACCGCCCAGCGTTGCCGCCAGCATACGAAAAGTGTTTTTCCGGGTCATCCGCCATGAGGTGGTAAAGCGCAATGATTTCCCGATGGTCAGCGATGAAAAAGCCATGCTGAACCGCAGGCCAATAAGCAATAAAAAGCTCAAGACCACAAGAATGCCAAAGACATAAAGGGCATATTCCATTTGACCCATTTCCGTGATGGTTCCGGCCATCTTTTCAGAATTGCTCATCACCCGCAAATAAAGCACCCCCCACGTAATAACCGCCGCCGCCACCAGACCAAGACCGAAAAATATCAGGGAATGGCTGATCACACTCAGGCTGCGGGTAATCAGGGGCCATATTTTCTTGCGGATCAGATGTTCAGGGCCCAACAGATAAAGCCTGTGCCACAATACGGTCACCGGAATGGCCCATATGAATGTGGTCAGAATGAATACCGCAAAGGCGCTGTTAAAACCCTCCGGCATCTTTTCCGCCCCAGGTGACACCAGAAAGACCGGATCAAGAACACCGGAAAATCCGGCCAGACAAAAGGGTAATACGGCGACAAAAGAAATCAATATATGCTGAAACTTATAATGCCACAAACAGCCGTAAGCCTGACGAATTGAGGATCTGATACAAAGTTCTGTACAGTTAATTGTCATGGCGCACCTGTCGTACAGAAATGCGCCACCAGTTTTTCATATAATGGCCGCTTGAATTCCACAATGGATGAGGCAAGGCTTTCCGGCGGCAGCCACTTCCAGGCCGAAAATTCCGGATGCGCTGTCTCCAGATTTATATCACTGTCCGTCCCAAGGTAACGCATCAAAAACCATTTCATCCGCTGACCCCGGTATTTTCCCTTCCAGACCTTGCCAACCAAATGATCCGGCAGGTCATAGGCCAGCCAGCCGTCATATTCCTGAATGACTTTGGCATTGCGGGTGCCGATTTCTTCTTCCATTTCCCGAAAGGCGGCGTCTATTGGGGTCTCGCCCTCATCAATACCGCCTTGCGGCATTTGCCATGCCTCGACCGTCGTATCAATGCGCCGGGCGACAAATATCTCATTTTTATCATTCAGCAGCATCATACCCACACAGGGACGATAGGGCAGCGAATCAGGATTAATAAACATATTTACTGTTATCCGTTATTTACCGGAATTACTATAATCCTCTTTAGCCAATTGATCAAAAAAACTTTACTTGACAAAAGAACAAATATAGAACATTTTACCTGTAAAGGTTAAAATATAATTGGGACGAAAATATGATTGAATTATACAACTTTGGGCCACGTGGCAAAATATGCGACCCGAGCCCCTTTTGCGTCAAGGTGGAAACCTACCTGAGGATGACCGGACTGCCCTTTGAGACCCATAGCAGTCCCGATAACCTGCGCAAGTCACCTAAGGACAAGCTGCCCTTCATTCGTGACGATGGGCAAACCGTCGCTGATTCCAGCTTTATCATCCGTCATCTGGAACAAAAGCATGATCATATGCTTGATGGTCATCTGACGGATACCCAAAAGGCAACCGCCCATGGCCTGATCAAAATGATTGATGAGAATCTCTATTGGACGGTGGTTCATGCCCGGTGGATATTGGACCATAACTGGGTTGTCATCAAGCAGATGTTCTTTGGCAGCCTTCCCTTCCCGTTAAAATTATTTGTCCCGAATATGGTGCGGAAAAATGTACGCAGGGGCATAAAAGGTCATGGCATTGGTCGTCATTCAGACGCTGAAATAACTGAAATCGGCACATGGGATTTAAAGGCTCTGTCCGATGCGCTGGGGGACAAGGAATATTTTTTCGGCGACCGGCCCTCTTCTCTGGATGCCGCCGCTTACGGTGTTCTATCCCAGATGATCCTGTCCGATACCTTCACCGCGCCCATATTCGATGCTGCCCGAAAGCATGATAATCTGGTGGCCTTCACCAACCGTATTTGTGACAAATATTTTGCGGATTTAGCCTGATAACTACCGGATCGGCTGGCGATTGGCGATAGCGGTGACCGGGACAAGGTCCACGCCGCGCGCCTCAAGTTCCCGCGCCCATTTTTCGATTTCCCTAATCGTTAGGGGAAAGGCCCGCGCCACGCCAAGAGCCACGCCATATGTCCGGGCGGTATTTTCCAGCACCGTCAGGTTACGGCTGATTTCTGCGGCGCTCAGCTGATTATCTATATAAAGATTATTAATGGCCCGGGGCATGGAAATTCGCCGGGCCGCCGCGCCAACTACGCTGAAACGGGTGGATTTGGCGTCCAAAACCATCAACCCCCGTCCATTCAGGTTGTTCAGGATCGGCATAACATCTTTTTCCGATGTGGTGAATTTTGACCCCATTTCATTTATCACTCCCACATAGCCCGTGACCTGTGACAACAACCAATCCAGTTTTTTCAGGTTATCCCGCTCCGGCGCTCCGGCCAGCAAAGTATGGGGACCGGGATCATTTTCCGGATAGCTGACCGGCTCGGTTGGGATCATCAAAAATCCCTCATGCCCGTTGGCCCGCGCCTTATCCATCCAAACCTGTAAGTTCCGGCCATAAGGCGAAAAGCCAAAATCTATTTCGCCCGGTAACTGGGCCAATGCCAGATTGCTGGACCGGCTGTTCAGGCCAATTCCAGTGACAATTATGGCAAGCTTTGGCCGATCGTCAGACGCCTGACCTGCGGCGTCAACCGGCCGGGCATATTCTTTCCAGGCGACCCTGGAATCCGGGCCAAGAACCGGCAGAAACCCATTGGCGCCCTTATGGGTCAGGCCGTCAATGGGGGCCTTAACCAGACTTAAGCCCTTATGCACAGGCTGTTCCTCACCCACAGGCACGGAATTTTCCGTCGCAGATATGGGCACCGTTCCGTGACCGGTATCATCCGCCAAGGCTATGGAAATATTTTCCCCCGAAGGCGCGTTTGCCTCATGTGTCGGGGCCGCTTCCGGGGCCGTTTCAACATCATCAGACAGAGACAACCAGATAGCACCCGTCGCCATCAGGACGATCACGAACATCCATGCGGCGACCAAAGGCCGCACGGTTTTCCGGCGGGTTATACTGGTTAATTCAGGTGCCTCACCCATTGTTCATCAGACCTTTTTTCCGTCAATCAACATTTCTGGCAATAGACATGCCGTGCAACAGATTGACCGCATAATTCAACTGATAATCCTCCTGTGCCGTGGTCAGGGGACGGGCCTCATCCTTTTTGTCCCCATCGCTATCTTCGCCGACTTTATCCTTGTTATCAGCTTTCACATCTTTCGGGACAGATTTTTCGTCTTTTTTGTCTTTTTTGTCTTTTTCGTCTTTCTTCTCGTTGGGATTGGCCAGACTTCCGCGCAAGTCATGTTCCGAACGACGGCGGCTGTTTATGGTCTTGGATTTATCAAACCGGACCTGTTCCACAATAACATCCGGCGTGATGCCTTCGCCCTGAATGGAATTTCCTGACGGGGTGAAATAATAAGCCGTTGTCAAACGCATGGCGCCATTCGCCCCCAAAGGGATAACCGTTTGAACCGACCCTTTACCAAAGGACTGGGTGCCAACCACAACTGCCCGGCGGTGATCCTGCAACGCCCCGGCGACAATTTCCGAAGCTGAGGCTGATCCGCCGTTAATCAGAACAATCAACGGCTTGCCGTCTATGCTGTCGCCTTTGCGCGCCGGATAACGCTGAACATGCTCATCATTTCGGGTGCGGGTGGATACCACCTCGCCGCGTGCCAGAAACTGGCTTGAAACCGCAATGGACTGATTCAAAAGACCGCCCGGATTATTGCGTAAATCAAGGACGATGCCCTGAAGATTATCCCCCAGTTCCGTCTTGATCTTATCCAAAGCGTCAATCAGACCACTTTCGGTTTTTTCCGTAAAAGATGAAATACGAACATAACCCACTTCGCCTTCAAGGTGATGACGGACAGATTTCAGGGTGATGGTATCGCGGGTCAGGGTAATTTCCAGCGGTTCTTTTTCGCCCTTGCGCACCACCGTGATCACAATATCTGTGCCAACCTCACCCTTCATCTTCGATACGGCCTCGGTCAGGCCCAGGCCCATAATAGATTCACCGTCCAGCTTAGTGATATAATCCCCAGATTGAATCCCCGCACGTGAGGCCGGGGTATCATCAATAGGCGACACCACACGGACAACGCCCTTGTCCAGCGTCACCTCCATACCAAGGCCGCCATATTCGCCCTTGGTCTGAACCTGCATATCATCAAATCCCTTGGCGGTCAGGTAGCTTGAATGGGGGTCCAATGAGCTTAACATACCATTGATTGCGGCCTCAATCAGCTCTTCATCGGTAACTTCCCGCACATATTGGGAACGGATTTTTTCAAAAACATCCCCAAATAGATTGAGCTGCTTATACGTGTCCGAGCTTTTGGCCAGTGCCATATTCGCGCCGAGCAACGTCATGCTGACAACGGCAAAAGACACCATTATGGTTGTTACATATTTTTTCATCTATCAAAGTACCTTTCTGTCCCGCGCCGCGATCCACGGCAACGGATTGATGGGTTTTCCCATTCGTCTTAATTCCACATAGAGGTCCTGTCCAACAGTCCCGCCTGTGGTCGTTTTGGTGATTTCATCCTTTGTCGCCATTTGTCCGACAGGTTCACCCTTTAATACCCATTGACCCACTTCTGCATCCAGACGGGTCATGCCCGCTAAAAGCGTATGATACTCCGGTCCGTGGGAGATAATCAACAATTGGCCGTAAGATCTGAATTTTCCGGCAAAAACAATCCGGCCATCATGGGGGGCCACCACCGTCGCACGGGGCAGGGTATGAATGGTAATCCCTTCCGAGGACTGGCCTTCCGGGGTTTTTGAGCCAAAAATCCGGCCAATGGAACCGCGCACGGGCAGAGGCAGATGGCCGCGCGCCTTGGCAAAGGACAGGCTGCCCGCCGGCACCGAATCAAGACGGTTGCGGGCCAGCTTCGACCGGGGCTTATCCCCGCTCTTTACCGGTTTGTCCGTTGCCCGCTTGGCGGCGGCAAGGGCGGCCTTGGCCTTTTTCGCCGCCCGGATTTTGGCTTCCTGTTCAATGCGGGCAATCAAATCCTGCAAGTTTTTGGCTTTGGCGGCAAATTGTTTCAGCTTTTTGCGTTCTTCCCGGGTTGCCCGGCGCAATTCTTTCTGTCTCTGCCGCCGTTCCGCCAGCAATTGATTCATTTCAATCTGTTCCAGGGTCAGCCCACTGAGCAGGGTTTTTAATTCCGCCCGTTCCGCCGCAATCTCCGCCCGCAGGCTACGCAATTCAGTCATATCCTTTTTGATATTTTCCGCCCGCTTTTTCAATTCCGGCTGCAGAACTTTCAACAGACTGGCACTGCGCAGGCTGTTGATGGCCTTTTCCGGGCGATAGGTCACCAATTCCGCCGGTTGCTGGCTTAACCGTTGCATGGCGGCCAGTGTTTTAGCCATCTGGTCATATCTGGCGGTCAGGTTTTTCTGATGGGTTTTTTCCTGTGCATTCAACAGATAGAGCCGGTCTTCCCGGACATAAATTTTGTCTTCCGCATCCTGAATTTTTTTAGCCGCCTGTACCAGATCCTGACTCAGGTCATTGATTTTCTGGCCCAGATTGTCCGCTTCCTGCTCAAATTTACGCGCCCGTTCGCTGGTTTTGGTAATTTTCTTCTGAATCTTCTCAAGCTCTTTTCCCTGAGGCTCCGCCGCCCGAACGCCATTGGGTAACGGGACAAAAGCCAGCATCAGGCCCATAAGGACAATATGGTGAAATACCTTAAGCAGTGGCGCGGCCCTCCCCGGCTTGCCCAAGGGTTAACAGAGAATGGCCGGTCATGGCCGGGGGCTGTTCCAGCCCCATGAGCGTAAGTATGGTCGGGGCCACATCCGCAAGGCAGCCATTGCTCAGGGCTAATTTCTGCTCGCCCTCAAGGGAAGCCACCTCGCCATTAACCAAAATGAACGGCACCAGATTGGTGGTATGGGCCGTATGGGGTTGCCTGCTTTTCGGGTCTTTCATGACCTCAATATTACCATGGTCTGCGGTCACCAGCATCACGCCGCCGACCTTTTTCAAGGCCGCTTCAAGCCGACCAAGGCTGTTATCCACGGTTTCAACCGCAATTTTCGCCGC
>JAADFR010000027.1 GCA_013152755.1 Alphaproteobacteria bacterium | reverse complement strand
TTTGCAGCCGAGGGTTTTCTGGAAATTACTGGCCCAGAATCCATTCTGGTATTTTACCGCCTTGCCATAAGCCGCCATCCCCCGTGCGGCACGATTACGTTGCATCGCCTTGTCAAACTCTGCCTTGTCGAAGAAGTCAGCCGCCAACTCCTTGTCCGAATTCAGAAAGGCCACAAGGCGCACCAGATCATCCCGATGATAGGTCAAACCATATCCAGTAAAGGGTTGCGCACGTTTGTCCGGCGTTCTGCGGGTGGTATTCAGCACAGGGCTCAGTCCCAATTCAGCCCATAGGGGTTTTTTGAGAATATCATCATAGAGATCGCCTTTTTCTGCCAGATAATTCTGCATGGCCGTACCCAGAATATAGGTGTCTGACGTATGATAGACCCATTTCTTCCCTGGCCGGGATTGTCGCTTAAAGGCACCGCAAGCGGCCTTTATTTTATCCTTATGGCTGACCGCATCAAAGAAACGGATCATTTTCTGGCCGCCCTCATCCGCCATATATTTATCGGTGGCATAATTACCCGTGGTCATATTCAGGGCATCCTGAAAAGTAACGTCGGCCCAGTTGCCGGATTTTTTACAGGCCGGAATATAGTCCGCAATCTTTTCCTGACCAACGCCCGGATATAGCTTTTCCATCCGCATCAGCGCCAGCCCGGCAAACAGGGATTTGGCCGTGGAATAGGACGGCAAGTCCAACACATCACAGTAGGGATAGAGGCCATACCTTGTCTCACAGCCCCCCACATAATGGGTGCCATCAACCAACAAGCCATAAACGGTCATATCATCGGGATTAACCTCTGCCGCCGAACCAAAATTATCGGGATTAACCCCCGGATAATCCTGTGCCAGACTATGGATCGGTTTGACGGGCAGACGGGCGGCTTTCTCTTGACCATAAGCCTCAATCACCCCTGCGCTGCCCGTAACGGACGCGGGGCTATATGTGGCCGTGCCGTAGCCCCACAGATCAAACTTGAAATAGAGACAGGTCTCGCTGCTGATTTGAACCGCAACCTGTGAGGTAATGCCTTTTTCATTATATAAAAAAGTCATCACACCATTATGGGTGCAATTGGCGTTTTTCTCCTGTAGAGCAAACGGAATGGCGGCCCGGCTAAAGCCTGTCTCTCCAGACTCCCGCCAGATTTTTCCCGGCTCCAGAATAATATCCCACTGTGGATGCTCGCTCAGGATCAGCCCCCGCCGCACGGGAATAAGATCAGAGCCGGAGGAGACAAAATCCACCGCGAAAGATGGCATACGCCCGGCCTTCCCCCGGCCATAACCATAGCTATCCTTCAAAGCCTCAAAACCCTTTATACGCCCCCCGTCAAAGGTTACTTTTCCCTCAAAAGGCGATGCCTTGACCGCATTTACCGGGGCGAAAGCCGACATATCCACCGGACGGTCATAGGATGACCCATCGCGCAGAGCCTCAGCCGGAAAAGCATGAGGCTTGTCTGCCCCTACCCTGATTTTTCGGCCCGTAACCCGCACATTGTCCAGCCAGCAGATGTCATTGTCTTTATTGCCGGTAATCCGCACCCGTATATAGACTTTGGCCTTGTCATTCAGATCTTCCGAGGACACTGATCCCATATGGAGGGAGATAGCATCATCCTGCCCGTCGCCCACTTTATTGATCTCATGCCAGCTCTGTCCCTTGTCCCCGGACACCTCGGCAATACAATATTCCCCTTCTTCCAGGGATTTTGCCGCAAAGGACAGGGCAACCGCCACCTTGTCATAGCCCTTTGTGGAAAAAGCGGTCACCACCATGACATGGTGCGACAGATAGAGCGATATATTCTTTTTATATTCGGTCAGCCGTACATCACCCTTGCCCATGGCCTGCCAGCCATCGGATTTGCCGTCCTGAAAGTCATCCATCAGAATAATATCCGCCATAACCGGGCGGGACAAAATCAGAAGAAATAGGGTAACTGCACTTAAAAAATATCTCATGAATGCCTCATCTGCCGGGCTTTTTCAATGGTCCCAAGCTCTTTAAATAATCAGTTTTATTGCCCCTGTCCTGATATATGGGATAGCTCATATCGCTGTCCCGAAAGCTTTTCAGAGTCTGACCTGTGCCATGCCAGCCACGCTCACGCACCTGCCGCACATGGTCCAGATCCACGTCAATAAGAATAACCTCCCGTCCGCAGCCTGCCTCATGGATAACCTCTCCCCCCGGGCCACAAACAATGGACCGGCCCACGCCGTAATCTCCGGCCACATTTATATCCATAAAATAGCATTGATTCATGGCCGCATTGGCGCGGGCGATGGCAAGTTCCGCATCCCGGTCAACGGTATTGGTCATGGTGGGGTGCAGGATAAATTCCGCCCCCTCACTCACCAGACTACGGGTCGTTTCCGGAAACCACATATCATAGCATATAAGCACCCCGAAACGGCCCACATCCGGCACATCAAAGGTGACAAATTCAGTACCCGGCGTGATCCCCTCTTCATAGGGGCAGAAGGGAAACATTTTCCGGTAGCGGGTAACCACTTCACCCGCCGGGTTAATGACCGGAGCCATATTATATATCTTGTCCCCGTCCTGCTCAAAAAGCGATCCGGGGATGAACCATATCTCATTTTCCCGGGCAATATCACAGAGATCCTGTTCCACTTCACCATCCAATGTCACCGCACGCTTGGGGCTTGGCCCAAACAGGCTCAATTCCCCCAGCATTACCATCTGTACCGCCGGCATACGCCGCTTCAGGCCACTGACCTCCCGCCGAATCACATCAAGATTATTATCCCCGCTCAAGACCAATTGCAAACCGGCCACCGTAAAATATGTCATTACACAATCCCTTTTTTATTGTTGTTTTTGCGGTCCAGCATCAGGACCGGCCCCAAAGCCGCCAACAGGCAAATTACCATGGCGATGATGGCCAGATTAATAATCAGGCCATAGTTCCCTTCCCCCACGACCCAGCGGCCACCAATGGCCCGGACGCCAGACCCATTTTCGAGAAAAACCCCGCCAAAGCCGTAAGCTGTCCCTGGGTATCAAATTCGGAACATAGCCCCAAAAGATAGGGAATGATAAAGGCCCAGGTAATCCCGGTCACCACATTGGCCCAGAAGAATACGCTCGCGCTTTCAGAATAATGAAAGGCCGCCATGCCTAATATTGTCACCACAAGCCCCCCCGTTACCGGCCACAGACGGCCATATTTAACGCCGATCACATAAACAAGGGCCGCTCCGGACATGGCAATCCAGTTGGCAATACCCAATGTGGTGCTGATGGAATCTGTGGTTAGCCCCTCCCCCTTGCCAAGCTCGATTATATAGGCGGCGAGGCCCATATTACCTGACTGAAAGAAGAAGACCGAAAAGAGCGCCGCCCCAAGAGGCACCAGCAATATTTTGGCTTTGCCGGAGCTATTCCCTTGAACAGCTGCTTTTTCCTTTGGCGGATAGGCGGGCAGAAAAGGCAGTGACATCAAGGTCACAAGGCTGAACCCGACAAGGGTCATGAATATAATGGGCATGCCATATAAAGGCACCAACTTTGGCAGAAACATCAGGCCAATCCCGCCAAGCCCATATTGGACAAATAACAGCATGGCAAAGGTTCGGTCCGGCACCGCCGTCCGTGAAATCACCGAAAAACCTATCCCGATCAGGATTCCGCCCGTCAGACCATGCAGGAAACGAACAATCATCAAATTGTCGCCGCTGGTCATAAATATGGACAGAATATCCCATCCCATGAGCATAACCAGCAATATGGCCGAAACCGGACGCCACGAAATACGCTTAATGGCAAAAATTACCAAAAAAGCCCCGATTGATGCGCCGTAGCCATTGGCGGCGGCAATATATCCGGCGGTTGCCTTGCTGAGCGAGAGGGCTTCGATCAATCCCGTCACCATGGCCGAGGTAATCAAGATAAAATACAGCCCCGCCGTGGTCAGCAGAGACAGGAGAATATTCGCCATCAAACCATTAGGGGCCACATGTTTTACCTTGCTCATCATAGTCATGCCGAAGCTTTCTTTATTTTTATACCCGCCGCCTCAAGGGCTTGTTTCAGGGGCTGTAATTCATCGGCATAGGCGCGCCATTTTTCCACGGAATCCCGATTTATGGGTCGGCGCACCTGTGCGGCACTGGCCGTCGCGGTGGGGCTTTTGTTCAAATGAAAGTCAAGGCACTCTGCCTGCCAGTCAAGGCCGCAATGGGCCACAATATTACGGCTGACCTGCTCCGGATTTTGCACCAGATCTTCATAGTCAATATCATAGACCCGGCCCGGCAACATAGCCTGCCAATGACGCATCAGGCCTTCATAGGCCTCATAATAATGTGCCAGATTATCAAGGCTGTAAGAAAAAGGATAGCCCATACGAAACAACGTCTTATACATGGCATAACAGCTATCCATTGGATTGCGGCGCATATGCAGTATTTTGGCATTGGGCAAAGCCTTGGCAATCAGTCCAATATAGAGGAAATTGGCCGGGGTCTTGTCAATCAGATAAGCGGGACTGCCATTGCGGGCCGGATGCTGCTTAAATATTTCGCGCCCAATTGGTCAAAATCCATATGGGTTGATTTGGCGATTAAATCCAGCTTGCCCGTTGACGGGCCAATCTCGCCCATCAGAGACAGGGCAAAATCATTGATTTCGCCCAGACTGTCCACCGCGCTATGGGAGGATACGATCCGGTCCAGCAAAGTGGTGCCGCTTCGGGGCAATCCCATGATAAAAATCGGGCCCGGTTCGTCATCCACGGTAACGCCGTCCCCAAAGAAGTCACCTGACATGCTATCCTTAATAGCCGCCATGGCATCCACATCCTCGGCCACATCATAACGCAGCATACTGTTACGCCGGTCCGCGCCTTTGGTCTCAGGCTGGCAAAGGATTTTCCATGCTCGCCAATATCTTCATATTCCTTGGCCAGCGCATAATAGACCTGAACCTCACCTGCCGGATTTCTGATCCCGTCCTTGATACAGGACAGCAATTCTTCAATATGATTATTGTTCGCCGTCTGCTTGCGCAGGGTGGCCCGGTTGTAATAGGCATCATAATCATGGGGGTCTGTGTCCAGAACCTGATTAAATAAGTCTTCTGCCTCATCCAACTTGCCAAGGGCAATGGCGGATGCGGCGCAATTATATAATACTTTGGGTTCCGTAGGCCATAAGACCCGGGTGCGCTGATAACATCGCCCGGCGGCCTCAAACTGTCCCGCATGGGTATAGAAATCCGCCAGCTGATTTAAGGTTTGCACATCGTCTTTTGATCTTTCTTCCTGAGCGGCTATTTTAAGCACCGCCTCATCCGCCCGGCCCCCGTGGATAAGCGCGTCTATTTCCTGTAAGTAACCGGCCGGAGAGTCCGCCATTTTGGCAATCACCTGACGGGCGCAGTCCAGCATACCGTCAAAGTCACAATTCATCTGGCGGATCTGCCCAAGCCGAAACCAGCCGGTAGCATTTTCCGGATAGGCCGCAATGAACTGATCACACAGAACTGCCGCCTCACCAAGCTGGCGATGTTGTATCAGGCTGTTTATCTGGTTGATCAGGCTGTTCATGGGGGTAAGCTTTTTAATCCTTTTGGGCAACAGAGACAGTATGCGACAAAAAAGGGCCGGGAATCAAATCCCCGGCCCCTGTCTCACGTTTCTAGAAACTATAGGATGCAGAAATCCCAACGGTTCTGGGCAAGGCAATGACATTTTTCGCGCCACTGCCAAAATAATTGGCCGAGGGCCGCGTCCCCATATAGGCTTCTTTGTAGACACCCGTAATCCCGTCTGAATTAAACAGGTTTTTAATCCAAAAAGTCACATTAACCGTATCAAACATCACGGTTGCCGATGTATTCCAGATGCTAAAGCCGTCAATGGTCTGACCAAAGAAACCGGATGAGGCATTGATGGAATTCTCGGTAGAAGATTGATAATACCCATTCACCCGCAAAATCAGATCCATATCCGCCGTTAGCTGCGCGGTATAATCCAGATTAAGGTTAAGCATATGTTCCGGCACACCGGGCAAGACACTGCCCTTTGGCGCAACCAAGGTAGCTGCGGCGGTTGGGGCCAACAAATCCTCATTCAGCTTGGCATCAACGTAGGCATAGCCAAAGTTATAATGCAGGGATTCAGACAATTGACCATCCAGCTCCAGCTCAAAACCCTTTGTTCTGGCCTGACCGCCATTTTGTACGGCGAAAAAGCCAAAGTTTGTAGTTGAAGTATTGAGCTGGGCATCCTTCCAGTCCATATAAAAGAAACTGGCCACATAACGCATATTCTCATGACTACCTTTGATGCCAATTTCATAATTGTTCACCCGATCAGAGCCATAGATAAGCCAACCGGGATCTTCGGCAAAATTGCCGCTTATGGGCACCGCATTGGTCCCCCCCCGGCGATAGCCTTGGGAGAATGTGGCATAAACCTTATCATCTTCCGAGAAATCCCAGGAGATATTCCCCTTGAACAAGGTGCCCGATTCATCCTGTTTGTCGGTACTGCTAACCGGCGCTGCAAAACCAATAAACAGTGGCAGTTCCATACGAACATCCGAGGTCACGTCAGAATTAAACTGACGAACGCCGCCCGTGAAATGCACATCATCGCTCAGGTCATAGGTAATTTCGCCAAAAAAGGCTAATTCCTTGGCATTGGTCAGCGCGTTATAGTCAAAGTCCTGATTTGTAGGGTTAAGGAAGGAGGAGAAGCCAAACAAGGCATTCACATATTCTTTAAACCCGCGCAAGAAACTCTGTTGGGTGGACCGCTTGTCCTGATCCTGATAATAGACACCGGCCACATAATTGAACGGTCCCTCATTGTCAGAGGCAAAGCGGACTTCCTGGACGAAGCCTTTGTCCTGATAGCCCCGGTTCGCCACCGCCATAGGCCGGGCGTAATTGTAATAGAAGGCAGAAAGCCAGCCGACCTGCGCATAAAAACCGGTATTCTCACTGGTGCTGCTGCCCTGATGGTCATAATAGGATGTTGAGGACGTCAAGGTCGCGAAACCCATATCCACATTAACTTCCAATGCCACCATTTCCACATCAGCCTGAGATGGCTCAAGCTGAATGGATCCGGCCTCATATTTTCCATATGTATTGCCGAAACCATCCTGAAAACCTTCCGCAGAAGCCCGGCGGCCGCCTGTACGGTCAGACTGGCGGGTATAGGTAATGGTCGCGTCTGCATCCTCACCAAGGTTGGCCAGTAAAGTGCCCCGGAAGAACCATGACTTATAGGTATCAGCGTCCTTTTTGGTTTCAAATGTAGCATCCGGTGACAAGATACCATTAGGGGCCACCGGCGTTCCGGTGTTGTCCAGCTTGTAAAGGGAAACATAATCGGTCAGGCCTGCATAATCAGCCCGGCTACCCACCGCCCGAAAGGCAATATTTTCAGAAATGGGAATATTAACTGTAATATCCCCCAGCAAACTGACCCCGTCAGAGCCGTCCGTATTGCTGGCTGACCCCTGTACCCATACGCTGAATTCATCCAGCTTTGGTTTGGCGGTAATATAACGCACCGCACCGCCCAATGCACCGGAACCGTAGAGTGTTCCCTGCGGTCCGCGCAGAACCTCAACCCGTTCCAGATCTTTCAACATCACATTGGCAAAAATCGGCGTTTCATTGATATAGGTCGCTACAGTCGGCGCGGATAATACCGCCACATCACCGTTCAGGGAGCTATCCACATTCAAACCGCGAATACGGATATTATTGATCACGCCAGCATTACGCGGCCCCCGGTCCGTAATGGCCACACCCGGAATGGAGCGGAGCAATTCCGCCGCATCCAGCATTTTTGAATTTTCAATCTGAAGCCCGGATACGGCTGAGATATTATAGGGGACATCCTGTATGGTTGTAGAACGACGGGTTGCCGTCACCATAATTTCGTCAATAATAATAGCATCATCCTTGGCCGCATCATCTTCTGCGGCAAGGGCGGGGCTGATCATTGAAAGGGCTGTAGTCGAAAGCAGGGCGTAGAAAGTTTTTTTTCCGATAGCTGACATATTTGTTTCCTCCATATATTTTAAGCTACCTTAAAAATATGTCATACTTTTATTTTATAGTCAACTATATCTTTTGCTTTTACTATAGTTTTGCTTTGTATCTAAAATATTATTGCACCTTTATCCCGTCCAATATAAAAACCACATCTTTTTCTATAACAGCCCGCAATTCATCACGGGTAAAATTATCCAGATAAATATAGGTCAGGAAATGTATGCGTTCGATGCGCGTAAACAGATAAGCCACATAATGGCAATCCGTATCAGGCTTGAAAACACCTTCTGTCACAAAATGTGCCAATACCTTCTCAATGGCCTTGGCAAGACCATCCACAATAGTATCAAGATATTTCGGGGCCACGGTCGGGTCAGGCGTTGTGGCGATAAAAGCCACCACATGCCCCCACAATTCCCGCGACAATGCGGACAGGGTATCATCCACATTGGACATGATCACATCTGTTAACAGGTCAGCAGGCTTTGCCGTACCCGCCAAAGCGATAAAGCCATCCAGCTTTTCCTTAATGCCCACTTCACCCCGTGCCACAAGGGCCAGCAACAGTTCGCCCTTGGACCCATAATAATTATAGACCGTTGCCGGGGATACCAGAGCGCGCTCGGCTATGGCCTCTATCGTGGTATCATCAAAGCCTTGTTCGACAAATAACTCGCCCGCCGCGCCCTCTATCAGGTTACGCCGCTGTGCCTTTTGTCTTTCTCGTAAACTCGCCATTTCATTCCCTTGCGCGGCCTTATCAGCCACTTATTCTAAATTTATACTAAACTATAACTTTATAGCTCTATATATATTTATAACGGTTTTGGGAATAAAAAAATATTTTTTTAGAAACTAGCGACCATCCAATATTTGCATCAAACAGCCTGATAATATGGTCATACCCTCGGCAAGAAGGTCATCACTAATGGTCAGCGGCGCCAGAAAACGAATGACATTTCCCCGTGTGCCGCAAGACAATAGGATAAGCCCGGCCTTAGCCGCCGCCTGTACCAATGCCTTGGCCAGATCCGCATCGGCCTGCATGGGATCATTATCCTTAATCAGCTCCAGCGCCACCATGGCCCCCAATTGACGCACTTCACCCATACAGCTCAGCTCAGACATCTGTTTCAAATGCCCGACAATCATCTCACCCAGAATTTGTGATCGCTCAACCAGTTTTTCCTGCTCAATGACCTCCAGCACGGCCAGCGCCGCTGCAATAGCAATCGGTGATCCCGCATAGGTGCCGCCCAAACCGCCCGGTTTGGCCGATTGCATAACATCCTTCCGACCCGTCACCGCCGATAAGGGGAACCCCCCGGCAAGGCTTTTGGCCAGCGTTATCATATCCGGTTCTATGTCGGCATATTCAGTAGCAAACATCCTGCCGGTTCTGGCGAATCCGGTTTGGATTTCATCCATGATCAGCAAAATACCATGCTGATCACATTTCTGCCGCAGGGCCTGAAGGAAGCGCGGCGAGGCGATATTAAAACCGCCCTCCCCCTGCACAGGCTCGATAATCATGGCCGCCACCCGCGCCGGATCAATATCGCTGGCGAAAATACCGTCCAGCGCCGCCAGAGCCTGATCCTCGCTACAGCCCTGATAATCATTGGGAAACGGGGCATGAAAGACGTCGGACGGGAATGGGCCAAACCCTACCTTATAGGGCACCACCTTGCCGGTCAGCGCCATACCCATCATGGTCCGGCCATGAAAGCCGCCGGAAAAAGCTATGATTCCGGGCCGCCCGGTGTGGGCGCGGGCTATCTTGATGGCATTTTCCACTGCCTCGGCTCCTGTGGACAGGAAAATAGTCTGTTTGGGACTATCTCCCGGCACCAGATCATTCAGCTTTTCCGCCAGTTCAATATAATTGGCATAGGGCGTAATCTGAAAACAGGTATGGCTGAAACACTCCAGCTGTGCCTTCACGGCGCCCGTAATTTTGGGATGATTATGGCCCGTATTGACCACGGCTATGCCCCCGGCAAAGTCAATATAGCGTTTGCCCTCCACATCCCATATTTCCGCATTTTTGGCCTTGGCCGCAAAAATAGGCAACATTGTCGCCACACCAGCCGGAACCGCCTGCTCCCGCCGGGCCTGTAACTCCATATTCTTCAACATCATGTCAACTCACTTTAGTCCACCAAGGCAGATATATTTAATTTCAAGATAATCATCGAGCCCATATTTAGAGCCCTCGCGGCCAATGCCGGATTGCTTGACGCCGCCGAACGGGGCCGCTTCGTTGGAGATTATCCCCTCATTCACCCCGACCATGCCATAGTCCAGGGCCTCAGATACCCGCCAAATGCGGCCAAGGTTGCCGCTATAGAAATAGGACGCAAGGCCATAAATGGTATCATTGGCCATTTCCACAGCCTCCGCCTCTGTCTCAAAACGATAGAGCGGGGCCACAGGACCAAAAATTTCCGCCCCGAAAATTTCCATATCACGGCGCACTTCGGTCAGGATCGTCGGCTGATAATATTGCGCGCCCTTCTCATGCACCGCGCCGCCGATCAGAATTTTCGCGCCCTTTGAGGTCGCCTCCTGAACCAGCCGCTCAACCTTGGCCATGGCCGCACCGTTGATCAATGGCCCATTGGTCACACCATCCTCGTCATAGGCCCCCACCTTCAGACCCGATACGGCCTGTTTCAACCGCTTGGCAAAGACATCATAGATACCGTCCTGCACAAAGATACGGTTGGCACAGACACAGGTCTGACCACTATTGCGATATTTTGACGCCATGACGCCGGCCACGGCCTGATCAATATCCGCATCATCAAAGACAATGAACGGCGCATTACCGCCCAGTTCCATAGACACCTTCTTCACCGTATCCGCACATTGCCTAATCAGCATCTTGCCCACATTGGTCGAGCCTGTGAAAGACAGTTTCCGCACCACCGGACTTTCCGTCAGCACCCCGCCAACGGCCGCCGCATCTGTGGTCGTGATCACATTGAATACGCCCGCCGGAAAACCCGCACGCGCCCCAAGTTCCGCCAGAGCCAGCGCAGAAAGCGGTGTTTCCTCGCTGGGTTTGACAATAACTGTGCAGCCCGCCGCCAAAGCCGGGGCCACTTTACGGGTGATCATGGCGTTGGGGAAATTCCACGGCGTGATCGCCGCCACGACGCCTACCGGCTGTTTTAAGACCAAAACCCGCTTGTCAGATGCCGGGGCCGGAATAATATCGCCGTAGATGCGCTTGGCTTCCTCCGCATACCATTCGATATAGGAGGCCCCGTAGGCAATCTCACCCAAAGATTCCGCCAAGGGCTTACCCTGTTCCTCACTCATCAAAACGGCAAGATCTTGTTTGTTGGCCAAAATCAGATCATGCCATTTGCGAAGGATAGCCGCCCGTTCCTTAGCCGCCTTTGCCGCCCAAGGCCCCATGGCCTTGTCCGCCGCCGCAATAGCCGCCGCCGTTTCTTCTGAGCCCATATCGGACACGGACGCCAAAAGCGCACCGGTGGCCGGGTTGGTGACCTCAAAGGTCTTGCCGTCTTTTGCAGCCCGCCATTCACCGCCTGTGAAGGCCTGATCATGCAATAAGGATTGATCGTTCAGTTTCATCATTTCAAACTCCAGAATATTAGATTGGGTTATTTTACACCGTCCCGGCCCCTCTATCCATATATCCAAAGTTATAGGGATTATTGATGATAGGCGATCAGGGGGTCCTCCGACCCGTCCCCGGTCATATGGGCCAAGGCGCCTATGAACAGGGAAAACAGCTCGGTCTGTGAGCCAATATCAAGTTTGGCATAGATATTATTACGGTGAACTTTGACCGTCCCCGGCGAAATGCCCATCCGGGCCGCCGTGGATTTTGCCGAATGGCCCATCAACAGCAAATGCAGGACTTCGCTTTCCTTGACGGACAGGTAAGACGTTCCAAAATTTTCCAGTGCCTGAATGAAACGGATATTGCCTTGCACCGCTTTTGCCCCGCTATTCTGCCATTGCCGTCGGCATACAGAATTCAGAACCGGCATCATATCCTGCAAGATAGCGAGCTCTTTCTTGCCAAAACCCCGCTTACCCGCCTCGCGCCCCAAAGCCAGCGCAAGTGCAGATTGGTCGGACAGGGGAATATAAATATTAACCTCATCCCGCAGACCGGAGAATTTATAATAGCTCCGGTAATAATCACTTTTCAGAAAATGGTCCGGAGCAATATCCCGCAACCTCAACGGCCCCTGAATGTCTCCTTCGACAAAATACTGATAGAAAGGGTCTAGAAGATAAGCCCCGTCCAGATAGCTTTTCAGATTTTTCTGGTGGTCCATATTATTCAGATTTTCATATAATATTTCCGGAATGCCCGCCTTGTGATACTGAAAAACGATAAAGCTCTCTATGGGAATCCGCGAAGATATAACCTTGAACAGATTTTCCGAAACCGCATGGTTTCCGGACGCTTCAAACAGCGCTGAAATTCCTTCGTTCCAGTTATAAAAGTCTGATATCACCGTCATGTTATATATCCCTAGTCCTGTTTAACGGGATATGGCTCAGTTTGCTTGTCTTTAGGGAAATGATAAAACATACCGAATAAAATTATATCAACGTCGCGCTCATTACGGGATAACGGCATGGAAATCGTGCTATAATCCAGAAAGGATTTTTCTGACCATTTTAACTTGTCAGAATATATATAGGGCCGTTTGTTTTCCACCATCCAGTCATATCTGCCTTTCATATAACGATCAAGCATGGGCAACTCATCCAGATATTTCCCGGTAACATCATACCCCACCGCCTTTACTGACTCAGTGCCGACCAGCCTGAATTTATAGCGGCTGGGTGCATATTCAACATCCACGAGGCTCACATGGGGAAGGATATCCACAATATCAGCCGGATTTAAATCGGCTCTGGAGGGCATGACCCTTGAACCTCTAATATCCAGCCAATATTGATAGAGAAACCGCATTTTGCTGTTTCCCAAATCGTCTATTGTAAACTCCGGATTAAATTTATTGTCCGCCATGTGATCTTTCTGAAAACACTTGTGAGAAGATAAAACTATATCAAAAGAATCTGATTGGATAGTTCTTTGTTTCGCGGTGTGAAATGGTGCCGCTGGGAAGAATTGAACTTCCGACCTCGTCATTACCAATGACGCGCTCTACCACTGAGCTACAGCGGCCCTTGTACCAACGGGCCGGACAGAAGGACTCTGTCAGAATGGCGCGGAAGATGCCACAGCTTTTTGCCCT
>JAADFR010000026.1 GCA_013152755.1 Alphaproteobacteria bacterium | reverse complement strand
CCTCATGCACCAACCCGCCCAGCATCACATGGGACATATTGCGGACCTGAGAAATGATTTTTTCCTGCATCACCGGATTGTTATAGCCATGGCAGGCCGTCCACCATGAGGCAATACCATCAATGAGCTTTCGCCCGTCGGCAAGCTCTATGGTCACGCCGTCCGTCGCCACCACAGGCAAGGCATCATCGGCTGTCTGCATCTGGGCATAGGGCAACCAGATATTGCCGTAACCTTCGACAAACCAGTCAGGCAGGTTTTTGGTCATTATGCGCTTTCCGGTGAAATTCCAAGACGGGCAAACAGATCAAGGTCTGTGTTCTGCATGGGGTTCGTAGTGGTCAGCAGTTTTTCGCCGTAAAAAATACTGTTGGCCCCGGCCATGAAGCACAAGGCCTGCATCTCGTCATTCATGGCTTCGCGCCCTGCGGACAGGCGCACATATGAGGCCGGCATCAGGAGCCGTGCCACCGCAATGGTCCGGATAAAATCAAAAGGGTCCATCTGACCCTCGCCGTAAAGCGGCGTTCCCTCCACCTGCACCAGCATATTGATGGGAACACTGCCCGGATGCTCGGGCAAATTGGCCAGCGTTTGCAACATTCCAGCCCGGTCCGCCTTGCTTTCACCCATGCCTACAATACCGCCGCTACAGACATTTATTCCAGCCCCGCGCACATTCTCTAGGGTATCCAGCCGATCCTGATAGGTGCGGGTGGTAATGATTTCCTTATAATATTCCGGCGAGCTATCCACATTGTGATTATAATAATCAAGGCCCGCCTGTTTTAAGGTAGCCGCCTGTTGCTCATCCAGCATTCCAAGGGTCATACAGGATTCCAGTCCCAGATCACGCACGCCCTTGATCATATCGCAAACCGCCGCCATATCACGGCCTTTGGGACTGCGCCATGCGGCCCCCATACAATAGCGCGTTGCGCCGTTAGCTTTGGCATTTCTCGCGCCCTCAAGTACCTTTTCCACCGCCATCAGCCGTTCGGCCTCCACATCAGTGGTATAGCGGGATGATTGGGGGCAATATTTACAGTCTTCGGGACAGCCGCCGGTTTTGATACTGCATAGCTGTGACAATTGGACTTTATTGGGATTAAAATATTTCCGGTGCAGGGTCTGTGCTTGAAACAACAGGTCCATCATGGGCAGGTCAAAAAATTCCAGAATTTCCCGTTTGGTCCAGTTATGACGAAACCCGTCCGGGTAAGGATTTGAGACAGAAATTTGTTCTGATTGCGCAGGCATAAGCACTCCAATTCACTGAATTTCGCCTAAAACTAGCGGTTGTCCCCATAGAGTCAAGTTTTTTGCTCTATGATTGACATGATCCTCAGGATACCATAATTCAAAGGCAGTTTTCCATAACCGTGAGATACAGATGATATCCCTGAATGTCTTTGCAAAAGAAAAACTGGATGCCCTGAGCTCACAAGGGTTAAAACGTGATATTCAGGTCACGGAACGCCTGCCCGAAGGCAACGTTATCCGGGAGGGACGTGAGCTTATCTCATTCTGTTGCAATGACTATTTGAATTTAAGTCACCACCCAAAGGTTATTCAGGCTGCCAAAGAGGCCACGGGCCAATATGGTACGGGTGCCGGGGCCTCACGCCTGATCACCGGCAATCACCCCCTGCTTGCCAAGCTAGAAAAGCGGTTGGCGCAGATAAAAGGCACGGAGGATGCCTGCGTCTTTGGCACCGGCTATATGACCAATATCGGCATTATCCCCACCCTGACCGGGGCGCAGGATATAATCTTTCTGGATGAATTGTGCCATGCTTGCCTGCGGGCCGGGAGTGACATGACTGGCGGCAAAATTCTATATTTTCGTCATAATGATATGGGTCATCTGCAAGAACTTATCACCCAGAACCGTCATAAACACCCCAATGCCATGATTATCACAGACGGCATTTTCAGCATGGACGGCGACCTCGCGCCCCTTGATATTTTAGGACGGATTGCCAACGAAAATGATTGCTGGTTGATGAGCGATGATGCTCACGGGCTTGGCGTTGTCGGCGGTGGCATGGGCAGCCGCCATATGTTCGACCCCCTGCCGGATATACCCCTGCAAATGGGCACCCTATCAAAAGCCCTTGGCAGTTTTGGCGGCTATATATGCGCCAGCAAACCGGTCATCGACCTGATCAAAACCCGGGCCAGAAGCCTGATCTATACCACTGCCCTGCCGCCAGCCAATGCCGCCGCCGCGCTGGCCGCACTGGATATTATTGAGGATGAGGTGGATTATTGCCGCCGTCCCATAGAGCATGCGACTTTATTTGCTGAACTTCTGGGCTTGCCAGAGCCGCAAAGCCCCATTGTTCCCATCATCATTGGGGATACGGACAGGACCATGACATATGCCGCCGCCCTTGAAGAGGACGGCTTTCTGATCACTGGAATTCGCCCGCCCACCGTTGCCGAAGGCACAGCACGCCTGCGTTTCACTTTTTGTGCCAACCACAAACAAGAGGATATTCGCGCACTGGCCGCCTCAATCAAAAAACACGGGATAATCACATGACCCGTGTTATTTTTATCGGCGCAACCGGAACAGATATTGGTAAAACCTATGTCACGTGCCTGTTGTTGCGTCAATTGCATACCCAAGGCTATTCCGCCCGCGCCATAAAGCCCGTTATCAGCGGGTTCGATGACAATGCACTAGAGGACAGTGACAGCGGCCTGTTACTTTCGGCCATGGGTGAAGCCCCCACATTGAAAAATATTCGTAATATCTCACCCTGGCGTTTCGCGGACCCTCTGCCCCCTCACTTAACCGCCGTGCAGACGGGGAACCCTTTAAATCTTGATCAAATATTGTCTTTCTGCCGTAAGGAAGCGGATAAGAACCTTGATTTCCTCCTGATTGAGGGTGCCGGGGGCATTATGACACCGCTGACCTATGAGCATACAATGCTGGATTTAATCACACAGCTCGACTGTGCCTGTCTGCTGGTGTGCGGGTCCAGTCTTGGCACTCTGAGCCACAGCCATACGGCCATAAATTGCCTGAAACAACAGGATGTTGAAACATGCGGTATTATCATTTCTGAATCTGCCGTAAGCTACACAGATTTTACAATCGTTACGGATGACTTTTCAAAGATATTTCCGAATATCCCCATCAGAAATATACCACGGCATGATACAACCGAAGACCTTTGTTCATTAATCACCTAAGAGGAATTTCTTACCCCTTTCGGCATAATCTGCCTATTATAAATCAATGAAAATTTGAAAAACTCGCGGTAAATCATAGACTTAAACATATGGCGTGACTATTGCATATACTCCTGAGAAGGAGATTGCCATGCCCCATATTATGCTGGAAAACACAGACAGCCTACCTGACAAATCATTTCTGGAACTTGCCACTGAAATGAGAAATCTCGGCATGGACCCCCAACCTTTTTTTGAAATTGCTGCACAGGATATTTTGACCCAACATGGCCATAAAGCCATCCCCTATGTAGAAGAAATGTTAAGTCAGATGTATGTGCAGAATAATCCGGATGGCCTATACCTTTGGCAAGAGCTTTATCATATACTAGATGGCCATAAGTCTATGGCGCCCTATACCCTGCATTAATATTATAGTTGTATTTTTGAAATATTAACCATATTATAACCTTATAGGTTGTATAAGGCATAATCCCTCGGAAGATCACCCTATTATCTTCCATCTGCCGAACTACTCCAACGATGTTGTAAAATATCGTTGGAGTTTTTTTATTGGTATAGCTAACCGATATTGGCCAGCCAAGGCATGGCTTCAATAAGGTAGAAACCAAAATTCTGCAAAGACCCCATGAATATTGCCATGCCGGTAACTATCAACAAAATGCCGATAACGATTTCAACCGTTTTCATATGTTTGCGTACGCGGTCGGAAGCCCTGAGGAATCTGTTGATCGCCACCGATGCAATGATGAACGGCACCCCAAGGCCCAGCGAATAAACCGCCAGCAATGAAACCCCTTGGGAAAAATGCTCCTGCGTCGCCGCCAATGTGAGGATGGTCGCCAGGATAGGCCCGATACAAGGCGTCCAGCCAAAGGCAAAAGCCAACCCGACTACATAGGCCCCAATCAGGCCTTTTTGTTCACCGCTAGTCTGAAAACGGGCCTCTTTATACAGGAAGGACAGCTTGACCAGTCCGGTAAAATGAATACCCAGAATGATAATCATCACCCCGGAAATCTTGGCAAATATTTCTTTGTTTTCCTGCAATACCCCCTGGATGGCTGAGGCCCCGGCCCCCATGGCGATGAAAACAGTTGAAAATCCAAGGACAAAAGCAAGAGCCGGCCAGAACATGGCCCATTTTGCCATTTTCTCCCCCTCTTTCAGGTCCTGATAACTGTTTCCGGTAATGAAACAAATATAGGCCGGCACGAGGGGCAAGACGCAGGGCGACAGAAAACTGAACATACCACTTATCAGAGCGACTAAATATGAGACTTCGATACTATCCATGATGTTCTTTCTAGCGATATTGGAAAAATGCGCAAGGATATTCACATCACAAGCTTGTTATCCGCTCATTTTCCGGGATAGAAAGCCGCCAAGCCATCCGGCAAACAGGGCCACGACAATCGCCATAATGCCGTAAGAGGCCGGATATATATGGGCAAAATTATAGATGAGTCTTTCTAATCCCGCCTTCCCCACTTCCAAAGGTGATTGCTCACTGAGCAGAAGCTCCCCATTGCGAATCAAATGCACATCCACCTTATATTCGCCTACAGGCATATTGGCCGGAAACTCCAATATGGCCCGAAACAGAATATCATCCAGCACACTAACGGTGCCCTCCTGCTGATTATAAAGGTCTTTGGCCTTCATATTGCGAATGAAACCATCGCGATAGGCCTTGCCTTCTGCCTGAGGCACAGGTTTTGCGAAGTTAATGGTAAGATTTTCAATCCCCGCCTCTAACCTTTTCAGGTCTTGTTCGCCCAAAATCTGATTTAAGGGCCGCGTCGAGGTGACCGCATAATAGCCCGGCACATTTTTTAAGGTTAAAGAATCCCGGTTGGCCCAGATCGGCCCGACCTGTTCCTTGCGCCGGACAATCATATCATGGCGGGCACTTTGCACCACCACAATGACATCATAGTCCATGCCCTCTACTACAATACCGCGTGCGCCATCATCCAATAGCACATCGCGTTCAATAGCCCCGAATATCAAAAGCTGCGTACCGGAGAATTCAGATGTAATCTCAATGATGTGACGCGACAGGTCCGTAACCATACGTTCCGCCATCACAGGTTGACTGAACAGAAAACCTGTAATCAAATATGTAATGATTAATATAATACGGCGCATCAATGAATTAACCCCGCCGGGGTAACGGAGTAAAGTTCATCAGGCGTCACAACCAGATCCAGCGCCATCTTACTACAGACCGTTAAAACCAGAATTGCCAGCAGGATGCGCAATTGTTCGCCTTTTAGTTTAAGCCCGACCTTGGCCCCCAGTTGCGCTCCGATCACGGCCCCGATTAACAAGATCAGCGCCAGCAAAACATCAACCGTCTGGGTATTCACCGAATGGAGAAAAGTCACACTGGCCGTAACAAAGGTGATCTGAAATAATGACGTTCCGATCACAACCTTAATGGGCATATTCAGCAGGTAAATCATAGCCGGAACCATAATAAAGCCACCGCCAACCCCCATAACTGCCGTTAAAACACCAACCAGCGCCCCGATGGAAACCGGCATCAGAACGCTCACATATAGTTTAGACGCCTTGAATTTCATTTTAAAGGGCAGCGCATCAACCCAAGTACGGTGCCGCCGGCCAACCTTGGGCTTGTCACCGCGCCGATTGCGCAGGATGCTGCGCACACTTTCCACAAACATCAACCCGCCAATACCGCCCAGAAACAGGACATAGGCCAGTGAAATCAACAAATCCACCTGGCCGCTGGATTTTAATATGGTGAAAATCATGGACCCAAAAAAGGATCCGATCAGACCACCAACAATCATAACCCCGCCCATTTTATAATCTATGCCCCCGCGCCGGGCATGGGCAAGGGCACCGGATACCGACGCCGCCGTGATCTGATTGGCCACAGTAGCCACGGAAACCGCAGGCGGCACCCCGACAAACATGAGAATAGGCGTCATGAGAAAACCGCCCCCAACCCCGAACATGCCTGACAAAAACCCCACGCCACCGCCCATCAACAGCAATAAAAAGATGTTGATGGAAACTTCAGCAATAGGCAGGTAAGTTTGCATGAGGTTACGACAGTCTTTTGTTTGTAAATCAGCCTTCTCTGGCCAAATGGTTCTTTTGAAAGTTTGCCTAATTCTAAACAAGTTTAACGGCCAAAGATACTTTTTTTTGCACTATACAACGGGCTATTCTGTGTAAAATAAACCTTTTTGTTAAACCATCAATATTTTAGTTGACCTTTACGTAAAGGTCAACTAGTATGCAGCCATTGATTATGTGATTCTCTGTTCATTATTTTTGTCCGACATTAACATCTATAGATGGAAAAACATGACTGAAAGAACCTATAGCATCTCTGAATTATCAGAAGAATTCGAGATCACCCCCCGGACGTTGCGTTATTATGAAGATCAGAAACTGATCTCCCCCGAGCGGCGTGGGCAAACCCGTATATATTCCAAAAAAGACCGCACCAGACTGGCGTGGATATTACGGGGCAAGCGGGTCGGCTTTTCCATCGCCGATATGGGCAAGCTCCTTGACCTTTATTATCTGGAAGGCGGACAGGCCAAACAACGCGAAATTGGCCTTCAAGGTTGCCGCGAGAGAATAGAAATTCTGGAACGTCAGAGAAAAGATATTGACGACACCATATGTGAACTTAACGACATCATTGAAATGTTTGAGAATTGGCAACCCAATTCAAAACTGAACACCATAACAACCTAATTCAGGAGAAACAAATGCCTACCTATTCAGCCCCTGTGAAAGATATTAAATTTTTATTGCATGATTATTTTAACACCAGCCAATATGACAATATGCCTGCCTTTGCCGAGGCAACGCCGGATCTTCTGGATGCAATTCTTGATGAGGCGGCAAAGGTTACTGAAAATGTCTTTCAGCCGCTTAACCTTTCCGGTGATGAGCAGGGCTGCCGCCTTGAAGATGGCAAGGTCATCACCCCGGACGGCTTTAAAGAAGCCTACAATCAATATCTGGAAGGCGGCTGGCAGGGCCTGACCGGCGATGTGGACTATGGTGGACAGGGATTGCCCCAGACTTTGGGGCTTGTGCTGAATGAATTGATGGTTTCCGCCAACTGGGGCTTTGCCATGTATCCGGGCCTGACCAAAGGGGCCACCGAATCCATCTATGCCTGGGGTACGGATGAGCAGAAAGAAAAATATCTGCCAAAAATGTATTCTGCCGAATGGGCCGGGACCATGAATTTGACCGAACCCCATTGCGGGACCGATCTGGGCTTGCTCCGAACCAAAGCCGAACCACAGGACGATGGCAGCTATAAAATCACCGGCACCAAGATTTTTATCTCCGCTGGCGATCATGATCTGACCGAAAATATCATTCATCTGGTGCTGGCAAAAATTCCCGGCGGGCCGGATGGGGTCAAAGGCATCAGCCTGTTTATCGTCCCGCGCAATGTCATCAATGAGGATGGCACCGTGGGTGAGAATAACGGTGTTTCCTGTGGTTCACTGGAAGAAAAGCTGGGCATCCATTCCAACGCCACCTGCGTAATGAATTATGACGGGGCAACCGGCTACCTTCTCGGCGAAAAACATAAAGGCATGAAAGCCATGTTCACCATGATGAATGAAGCCCGGCTCGGCGTCGCTATTCAGGGATTGTCCATTGCCGAAGTTGCCCAGCAGAATGCTGTGATCTATGCCAATGACCGCATACAGGGCCGCGCCCTCACCGGCCCGCAAAACCCGGATGACAAAGCCGACCCGATCATGGTTCACCCGGACGTACGCCGGATGCTGATGACCAACCGCGCTTTTATCGAAGGCTCCCGCGCCATGGCTATCTGGGCCGGTATATTGGTGGACACCACCCGCCAGCACCCTGATGAGGCCGAACGGGCCAAGGCCGAAGACCTGCTGGCCCTGATGACCCCAGTTCTGAAATCCTACCTCACCGATCAGGGAGTTGAGGCCGCGAGCCGCGCCCTGCAATGTTTCGGTGGCCATGGCTATATCCGCGAATGGGGTATGGAACAATTCCTGCGTGATGCCCGCATTGCCCCAATCTATGAAGGCACCAACGGCATACAGGCCATGGACCTGATTGGCCGCAAACTGCCCGCCAACGGGGGGGCTGCGATCCGGGCTTATTTTGAAATGGTCCAGACATTCATTGATGACAATAAAGCCAATGACGATCTGGCGACTTACATCCCGCTTCTGGAAAAAGCATTGGGGCGCCTTCAGGCCGCTAGTATGTGGCTGATGCAGAATGGTATGTCCAATCCCAATAACGCCGGGTCCGGCGCCCATTATTACCTGAACCTGCTAGCGCTGGTCACCATGGCCTATTTCTGGGCCGATATGGTCAAGAAATCCAGTGAAATGCTCTCTAGCGGCGAAGGGGATAAAGAATTTCTGGAAAACAAACGAATTACAGCTGATTTTTTCTACAGCCATATGTTG
>JAADFR010000025.1 GCA_013152755.1 Alphaproteobacteria bacterium | reverse complement strand
TTCCCCCGTCAAGGGGCGGAATGGGCAGCATATTAAAGGCGGCAAGTACGGCGTTAATCTGAATGGCGAAAAAGATATTTTTCAGGAGCCAATCCCCCGCCATTGCCGGCAGGAAACCAACAATATGAAGCAACAATGCTGCACAGATAACCAGCAGGATATTGGCCGCTGGCCCCGCCAAAGCCACAAGAACCATATCCCTTCGCGGGTTATTGAGCCGGGAGAAATTCACCGGAACCGGCTTGGCATAACCGAATAAAAACGGTGCGCCGCTCATTAACAGTATTATGGGCAGTAAAACTGTGCCAAATGGATCCACATGAACAAAGGGATTAAAGCTGACCCGTCCCAGCATTTTTGCGGTATTATCGCCCAACTTGTTCGCCGCCCAGGCATGGGCCGCTTCATGCAATGTGATGGCCAAAAGTAACGGCAAAATAATGACCGGTAGAACCTGTAAATAATCCATAGTGATACTATATACCTAACTTTTTAATACGTTATCCAGCCAATTGGTTAGTTCTGCCTTGTCTATATCGGGCACATCTGCGCGCCAGCGAAACATATCCGCGACCCAGCTTTCATTGACATAATTGAAATCATACAGAGCTTCCAGAACCGCGCGGCGGTCCCCAAGCGGGGCATTACAGTGAAGGACCAGATCACATCCTGCTACGAGGGCCTGCTTGGCACTGATAGCCGTTTTGTTTTTCAGGGCTTTCATGCTGACATCATCAGAAATCAGCACCCCTTTAAAACCAATCAATTCCCGAATGGTCTGGCGAATGACTTTTTCCGACAGGGTGGCCGGATTATGGGGGTCAATATCCGAATAGATAATATGGGCGGTCATAGCCAGAGGCATATCTTTTAGAGCCTTAAACGGCACAAAATCCGTTTCCAGCAATTCTTCTAGGGGCGTATCCACCACGGGCAAAGCCTTGTGGCTATCCACCGATGCTCTGCCGTGGCCGGGAATATGCTTTATAATCGGCAGAACGCCACCGGATAACAGGCCATCACAGGCCGCTTTTCCAAGCAGGCTGACCACATCAACATCCCCCCCGAATGACCGATCACCGATTACAAGGTCCGCACCGGGAAATTCAAGGTCAAGCAAGGGGTAGCAATCAACCGTGATGCCCATTTCCCGCAAATCTGCAGCCATGAGTCGGGCATTGATCTTAACGGCGGCAACCCCCGTTTCCGCATCCTTTAGATAAAGGTCAAGCAGGGCTTTGCCGCTAGGCGGCATGCGCCAGAAATCAGGATTTAGGCGGCAAACGCGTCCGCCTTCCTGATCAATTAGGATAGGCACATCCTCGCGGCCCACGGCTTCTCTCATCTGATCGGTGAGTTTTTTCAGTTGTTTAGGAGAGTGACAATTCCGGGCGAACAGAATGAAACCAAAGGGATCAAGCTCTTTGAAAACGGCTATTTCCTCTGCGCTTAATGTCTGGCCTTCGCAATCCAGAATGACGGGTCGTGCCATTTATTTTGTCACCACGATACAGGCCTGTTTTTTTGCCTTCAGAGCATCACAGATGTCTTTCGCTTCCCCGCGAGTGGCAATCATCCCCCCGCGCAGGCGGTACAGCGCCCCCTTCTTGCCTAGGTCAAGAACCATAATGTCAGGCGTTAGGCCTAAAAGCAGAGCGGCATTGTCTTTTTCAAGTTTCCCCCAGAGATTCTCCGCAGAGGATTTCTTGCCAAAAGCCCCCAACTGAACAAAGAAACGCCCGGTTTTTCCGGCACTGGACGGGGCAATAGCGGCCACTTTTCGGGCAGCGGCCTCTGTTGTTTTAGCCTCCATCTTTGGTGGCAAAGGGACTGATTCAGGCTCAACATCGACGGGCACAGCAACAGGACGTTCAAGAGGAAGTTCTGCACTGGGGGCCAATGTGTCCGTTTTATCATTATTGGCAGAGGTTATCTTGTTAAAGACATTTTTATCCTGATCCGGCACTTGCAAACCACCGGGCGTGTCCGGTTTGATCTTGACCACCGATTTATCGGCGCGCACCACCGGCACCGGGCCGCTGTTATTGCTTTCCATATAGCTATACCAGATCAGACCGCCAAAAATCGCCAATATAATAACGGTCAGGGCCGCCACCAGCATCCGCCGTCCGGTCATATCCCCCTCGGTGGCATATTCTTCCGGTAATGGCTCAAGCCATGATGATTTTTCACCTTCGTCTGACATGCATCATTCCTCTCGACATCTGATCCGGGTTACATTTCCGTAACCGGCTCCACACCCAAAATATTCAGCCCCGACGCGATAATATCACGAACCGCCGAAATCAAAGCCAGACGTGCGCGGGTCTTTTCAATATCATCTTCTATAATGAAACGAAGATCAAGGTTATCATTACCTTTATTCCACAGGGCATGAAACTCGGACGCCAGTTCATAGAGATAATAGGCAATCCGGTGCGGTTCCCGCGCCAAGGCGGCACTCTTAACAAAACGGGGCCAGTTCATCATATTGCGGATCAGGGATAGCTCGCTGCTGTCGGTAAAGACAGACATGCGGGCCTCGGCCAAGCTGTCCTTGGACATATCCAGAGCTGGAAATGCCGCTTGTGCCTTACGCAGCACGGAATGAACCCGGGCATGGGCATATTGGACATAAAAGACCGGATTATCTTTTGATTGTTCGGTCACCCGGGCAAAGTCAAAGTCCAGGGAAGCGTCATTCTTTCGGGTCAGCATGATGAAGCGGACCACATCCTTGCCCACCTCATCCACAATGTCGCGCATGGTAATGAAACTGCCGGAGCGTTTTGACATTTTGACCGGTGTGCCGTCCCTAAGCAGCTTGACCATCTGGCACAGGCGCACATCAAGAGACACCTTGCCGTCGCTTAAGGCCTCTATGACGGATTCAACTCGTTTTACATAGCCGCCGTGGTCCGCGCCCCATACATCAATCAGGCTGGTAAAACCCCGTTCCATCTTGTCATAATGATAGGCCACATCGGCGGCGAAATAGGTCCAGCTACCGTCAGATTTCTGTACCGCCCGGTCCACATCATCGCCGAAATCAGTGGATTTAAACAAGGTTTGCGGCCGCATTTCCCAGTCATCGGGCTTGGTGCCCTTTGGTGGCTCCAGAACGCCGGTATAGAGCAGTCCCTTGGCCTCCAGCTTATCCAGAGCAACTTGAATTTTGCCGCTATCGTGAAGGGTCAGTTCAGAGAAAAACACATCATGCTTGATAGCCAATGTTTCAAGATCGGCGCGGATCATATCCATCATAGCATCGGTGGCAAATTTCCGAATGGGCAGAATCCACTCGGATTCCATTTTATCCAGCCATTTTTCACCGTATTTATCCGCCAGAGCCTTGCCCACAGGAATTAGGTAATCACCGGGATAGAGACCTTCAGGGATTTCACCAATATCCTGTCCCAAAGCCTCCGCATAACGTAGGTAAGCGGACCGGGCCAGAACGTCAATCTGACCGCCCGCATCATTGATGTAATATTCTCGGGCCACATCATAACCTGTGTAATCCAGCAAAGACGCCAAAGCGTCGCCAAAGATGGCCCCCCGGCAATGGCCCACATGTAACGGTCCGGTGGGATTGACCGAGACATATTCCACATTGACCTTTTCCTGATTGCCCACATCGCTGCGGCCATATTGGCCATCGGCTTTCAGGATATTGGCCACCTGAGACTGAATGACATTTGCCTTCAGGGAGATATTGATAAAGCCCGGCCCTGCCACATCCCCCCTGTCAACGCCGTCAATCTTGCCAAGTTCTGCCGCCACAAGGTCCGCAATATCCCGTGGTTTCATGCGGGCCTGTTTGGTCAGGACCAGCGCAATATTGGTGGAAATATCCCCGTGGCTCGCATCACGCGGCGGTTCAATGGTGACATTGGACAGGTCAATAGCTTTCGGAAATGGCCCCACCTCCCCCAATCTGGTGATGATGTCTTTTAAAGCCCCGGCATAAGTATCAAAAATATTCATAATTCAAACAACGATGTATCAAATAATCTTTTATGTTCCCGTATGGCATAACGGTCGGTCATGCCGGCGATAAAGTCTGCCACATGGCGGGCGCGCATCATTTCATCTGCCATAATCTCCGGACTTTGCCATTCGGTGGGCAGACATTCCGGTTCAGCCTGAAATAATTCAAACAGGTCTGTGATTACTCTTTTGGCCTTGCTGGACATGCGGTTGACTTTGTAATGACGATACATATTCTGCATCAGGAAAGATTTCAATCTTTTATCGAATTCTTTCATCTCCGGTGAGAAGGATATGACGCTTTGGGACGCCGCGCGAATATCATTAACCGTTTCCGGTTTCAGGGCGGTAATACGTTTCTTGCTTTCGATCAGAATATCATTGACCATCCGATTGATCAGGCGGCGAACCACCTCATGTATTTCCCGGCCATCCTCAAGTGCGCCGTAGCTATCCCGCACATCCTGAATGATGTCCCTTAACAGGGGAAGCTCTTCAAGCTGTTCCATGGTCAGGAGACCGGCACGGATCCCATCGGCAATATCGTGGTTGTTATAAGCCACATCATCGGATACCGCTGCCACCTGTGCCTCGGCACTGGCGAATGTATGCAGTTCCAGATCATGAAGGTCATTGTAGGTACGCAGGTTAACATTCAGGCCGTCAAACTGTCCTTTCTCACACAGGGGCCCATTATGTTTGGCCAGCCCTTCCAGCACTTCCCATGTGAGGTTAAGGCCATCGAAGCCCCCGTAACGCTGTTCCAGCTTTGTCACCACCCGCAGGGACTGGGCATTATGATCAAAACCCTGATAGGGGGTCATAACCGCATTCATGGCCTCTTCGCCGCTATGGCCAAAGGGCGTATGGCCGAAATCATGGACCAGAGCCAGCGATTCTGCAATTTCATCATTTAGGCCAAGGACAATAGCGATACTGCGCGCGATCTGTGCCACCTCAATGGAATGGGTCAGGCGGGTTCGGTAATAATCACCCTCATGATAGACAAAAACCTGGGTTTTATGGATCAGGCGCCGGAAAGCCCCGGAATGAATAATCCGGTCACGGTCCCGCTGAAAAGGGGAACGGGTTTTGGTTTCAGCCTCCGCATGTAACCGCCCCCGGCTATGCTCTGCAAGACAGGCATAGGGCGCATATTGCGGGTTGGGCTGATATATTTTGAAATCAGAATTCATCAAACGGACATTCCATTCATTGACAATATAATAATAATTATTACTTATATAGGGTAATGTAAGAAAAAACATCAGGGTAAGTTAGAAAAATGACCATAGAAGCACCGCCAGTCACTTTATCACAAAGTGCCGCCAAACGTATCGCCAACCTGTGCGAAAAGGAAGGTGATAAAGACCTGAAATTCCGCGTTTCCGTCGATGGCGGGGGGTGCAGTGGCTTTCAGTATGATTTCAAGCTGGTCAAGGAGCAGAAAGATGACGACCTTGTGGTTGAACGCGGCGGCGTGACCATGTTGGTCGACGGCCTGTCCCTGCTCTATCTGACCGGGTCAGAAGTTGACTTTGTCGAAGAACTGGCCGGGTCCATGTTTGTGGTCAAAAACCCCAATGCCACCGCATCATGCGGTTGCGGCTCGTCCTTTGCCGTATGATCATCGCCTCCTGGAATGTGAACTCCATCAAGGCCCGCCTGCCCCGGGTCACCGAATGGCTGAAAGACTTTGCCCCCGACGTTGTCATGTTGCAGGAATTAAAATGCATTGACGAAAATTTCCCCTATATGGAGATTGAGGAACTTGGCTATAACGTGGCGGTTCATGGTCAGAAGACCTATAACGGCGTGGCTATCCTGTCCAAATATCCCATTGAAGATGTTATGACCGGATTGCCAGGTGATGACAGTGACGAACAGGCCCGCTATATTGAGGCAACCATAAATACGGTACGCATCGGCGGGCTGTATCTGCCCAACGGTAATCCCCTGCCCGGCCCGAAATTTGACTATAAACTGAGATGGATGGACAGGCTGATTGCCCGGGCGAAAGAACTTCTCTCTCAGGAAGAGGTATTTGTCCTCGGTGGGGATTATAATTGCTGTCCCAAGGATGAGGATTGTTATGACCCGCGCCGCATGGCCGGTGATGCCCTGACCCAGCCGGAAACCCGGGATCGCTATTACAGCCTGCTTAATCTTGGCCTGACCGATGCATTGCGTCATTATTACCCGTCTGGACATAATTACACCTATTGGGATTATCAGCGCGGGGCCTGGCCCAAGGATAACGGTTTGCGCATAGACCACCTGCTCCTGTCGCCACAAGCCGCCGATAGATTAAGGAAATGCGACATAGACCGCGTACCACGTGGCAAGGAACGCGCTTCTGACCATACGCCTATATGGTGTGAGATTGAGATTTAGAGATTAGTTTTTAATTGCCGGCGGATTTTTTCCAGTTGAATACGAATTTTCTTTAGAGCATCAGCCGTATTGGCTTCATCTTCAATAGTTTTAATGCTCTTTTTCGTGATATTCAGAATCTGGGACTCGTAATCGCTTTCTGTGATTTCGGTTTTTTGGTCCGGGTCAACATTTGCCATCTTCAGGGCATTTTTCACCCCATGTTCTTTCAGGTATTTCTGGGCACCTTTAATGGTATATCCATCTTCATGGAGAAGATTTCGGATCGCCTCGATAATTTCAATATCCTCCGGGCGATAATAGCGACGACCGCCGCCCCGTTTCATGGGGCTGATCTGGCTGAATTTACTTTCCCAAAAACGCAATACATGTTGCGGCACGCCCATAAAGTCGGCGACCTCACTGATGGTGCGAAATGCATTGGGAGACTTTTCAGCCTTGGATACCATTATGTAATTTTCCCCTCTTACGAATAGCTATGCTGTAATAGCTGTATCTCCATATACAGCTATTGTTTCGTCAGATAGTCTACTCTCAGCTGTCGCTTAAACCGCAAACACGGTTTTTAAGAACCTGTGATGGCCTAAAGACCAATACACGGCGCGGTTCGATAGGGACTTCTTCGCCGGTTTTCGGGTTCCGGCCAATCCGGCCATCCTTTGACCGCACAATAAAACTGCCAAAAGAAGAAATCTTTACGTTATCGCCGTCCACAAGATTCTTGGAAATCTCGTCCAGAACAGCCTCGACTAACTCCGCAGACTCATTCCGGGACAGTCCAACTTCCTGATAAACAGCCTCACTCAAATCGGCTCTGGTTACTGTTTTTCCGCTCATTTTTATATCCTTATGATGTATGTGCAGTCTACTTCACACAGAAATACCCGTCAATATCAAAGGGATGCCATATATTCCTGAGATACTGGATAACGTGATTTTAACCCAAAATAACGGTTTATTCTTTAAAATTCGTTTATTTTTACCAACGGATCAGGCAGGAACCCCATGTGAACCCGCCGCCCATGGCTTCCAGAACCACAATATCGCCTCGGGCGATTCGCTTTTCCCGGATCATTTCATCCAGTGCTAAGGGGATGGAGGCCGCCGAAGTATTGGCATGTTTATGGACCGTCATCGCCACCTTGTCCGGATTAATTTTCAATTTTCGAATTGTGGCATCCAGAATACGCTTGTTGGCCTGATGGGGGATCACCATATCCACATCTTCAGTGGTCATATCATTAAATTCCAGAGCTTCTTTCACCACACTGGCCAAATTTACCACGGCATGGCGAAAGACTTCCTTGCCCCGCATACGTAAATATCCCGTTGACTGGGTCGATGAAACGCCGCCGTCCACATATAGCAACTCATTATAGCGCCCGTCAGAATGAAGGTGGGAGGACAAAATGCCCTGATCTTTGTTCGTGCCTTCACCTTTCTGCGCCGACAGCACCACGGCCCCGGCCCCATCGCCGAAAAGAACGCAGGTTGCCCGGTCTTTCCAATCCAATATACGGGAAAATGTCTCGGCCCCAATTACCAGTGCATGTTTAGCTTGTCCCGCGCGGATAAAGTTATCCGCCGTGGCCAAGGCATAGATAAAGCCGGAACAGACGGCCTGCACATCAAATGCCGCGCCCTTTTCCATGCCGAGGGCCGCCTGAACGCGGGTCGCAGTAGAGGGAAAAGTCTGATCCGGTGTTGAGGTTGCCAGAACAATCAGGTCTATATCTGTTGCGTCAATGTTGGCGGCTATCAAAGCTTTCTGCGCTGCTTTTATGGCCAGGTCGGATGTTAGTTCATTGTCGGCAGCAATATGACGCTGCCGGATTCCTGTACGTTCGATAATCCACTCATCAGTGGTATCAACCATGTCTTCCATCTGGGCATTTGTGACAATTTTTTCAGGTAGATATGACCCACAACCGGAAACAACAGAACGAATGATGGTCATATAGTCTTATCCTCAATCTCATCGCCTTCATGTTTTTCAAAACGCTGGAGGTCTTTGGTAATTTTTCCGGCAAGGTCATTAGAGGCCATATCCGCCGCCACACCGATGGCACTGGCAAAACCGGATGCGGATGCACTTCCGTGGCTTTTAATAACCAATCCGTTCAAGCCCATGAAAACAGCACCATTATGATTATTGGGGTCAAGATGATTTTTCAGGCTCATTAAAGCCGGTTTGGCAAACAGATAGCCAATTTTAGAAAATACAGAGTCCGACAAAGCGGATTTCAACATCCCCGCAATCATTCGCGCGGTTCCTTCGGCTGTTTTCAAGGCCACATTCCCGGTAAACCCATCGGTTACCACCACATCGACCTCGCCATTTGCAAGGCCGTGTCCTTCTGTAAAGCCGACATAATCCATAGGCAGGTTGGCATCCCGCAACATCTTGTCGGCATTTTTAATAATTTCATTGCCCTTCAGTTCCTCAACCCCCACATTCAGAAGGGCCACAGAAGGCGTGGCCAACCCAAGAACGGTACGGGAAAAGGCGGCCCCCATAATAGCAAACTGGACAAGGTTATTGGCACCGCATTCCACATTGGCCCCAAGATCAAGCATAACACTTTCACCGCAGGATGTAGGCAAGAGAGAAGCCAGCGCGGGCCTGTCAATGCCGGGCATAGTGCGTAACATAAATTTGGACATAGCCATCAGGGCGCCTGTATTACCCGCCGAAACGGCTGACCTTGCTTTACCATCTTTCACCGCTTGAATAGACAGTCCCATGCTTGAATCCCGTCCCCTACGCAGGGCCTGACCGGGCTTTTCTTCTGCTGATACAAATTTATCTGTATGATGTATTTCGCAGCAGTCTTTAAGAATTGGATATTTCGTTACAAGCGGGGCAATTTTGGTTTCGTCCCCAAAAATCAAAAATTTGACGTCCGGCAACCTTTCGCGAGCAATACTTGCTCCTTCAATTACGACTTGAGGACCAATATCGCCCCCCATGGCATCCAAAGAAATTATATTATTAAGCGTCAAGGTAATTCTTCATTCTGATTAGTGGCAAATAGCCAAAATCTATTGTAAATCGTTAAATCTATTGCAACAAGACAATACTGAATAATAGATTATCTTCAAGTCTTATGTTTCAAACTTTTCAAAACACCAAAAGGATTCTTCTTTTCCGCTTCCGGCTGAAAATCCTCTTCATTTATAATTTGTTGCCCAAGCTCGTCCCCCCTTGCCCGTGGGCTACGCGGATAAGGATTTATTTCAAGGGATAAATGCTGCGCAATTATTTCACCAACGTCAAAAATATCGGATCGCAGATATTCAATATCCTCATCCTCGAGGGTAAAGTCTATTTCCTCATTTTCCCGGTCAGGGCGCGTTTGTTTCTGCTTTAACAGAATGTCAAAGGCGCCGGACACAACATCTTGCACTGGTTCCAGAGAAATACTGCATGCTTGTTTCAAATGAGCAGTGAAGCATCCCTCTAACCTATATTGTCTTTTCTTAACCGGAACGACCGTGAATTCCCCTGCCAGTTTATCAAGCTGTAACAGTGAGAAACGCTTTGCAAGTACGGTCCGTTCCTTTTGGGTCGCCTCAAATGAACACTGCCGCCCCCTTGGGGACAGGTTACCTACATCAATTTCCCGCGAAAATTCCGGTGTGTCATCTGCGTCACATTGAGGCATTTAGCTTATTTCTCCGAAAGAAAATTGTGCCAACAACAAATCCTGTGATGATTGGCTGTTTAACACATCTACCTGTTGTTGTGTATAGGCCGCCAATTGTGCCAAAATATCGTCATCGGTCATCTTCTCACGATAAATATTACGTGAAAGAGAAACAGCGAGATTTCCCTTGATGTCTTCGGAGCGAATGGCCTTCTTATAGGCCGCTATCCGACCATAACAGGCCTCGGCCATGGCCTTGACCTTCTTGCCGACGCTCATGTCACCAACACCCATTTCGCGCAGAGACATATCCATATTATCAAATAATACTTCCTGTAGGAAACGTATAAGCAAAGCAATTTTCTTATCTTCCCCATCTGCTTCAAGCCGGTTAATAACCAGCGCCATATGTAATATGATCAGGTCAAAGCGTCCGTCCAGCGTATCGGCAACCTTCCATGTCTCATAGAAATGTGGATCACGCGCCTGTGCCACAATCTTGTTAAACAAAACATAGGCCGCTTCTTTAATTTTTTTATTTCGCCTCAGAAAGACCATATAATATTCGTATCCTTGTTAAAAACATTGACTAGCAAGATGACTGATGTCATTTTGTGCCATATTTTGCGTTTGGTATCATGCCACAGCGCATGTTGCAAATAAAACTGGTTATAATCCGGTATAGACGAGCATAATATTTTATGAAAAGCACACTTAAAACAATTATTATTGTCAGTATGACTGTTCTGGCTCTCAGCGCCTGTAGCTCACGGAAATTTGTGCGCGGCTATATGGCCGATCAAAAAATGGTGGAATCTATAAAGGCACAGGTTGATACGCGCGATTCTGTCAAGGAAATGCTGGGCAGCCCCTCTGCCTCCGCAACCTTTGACGATGACAACTGGTATTATTATTCAAAAAAATCCGAGAGCTTTGCTTTCTTTAAAGAAAAAATCACTGATTTGAATGTTATGGCCATTCGTTTTGACAAGGATGGATATGTCACTGCTGTGGATCATTACACCCTTGATGATCATAATAATATTGAACCGGTAGGTAAAACCACAAAGACCCACGGCCGGGAGTTGAGTTTCATTCAGGAATTGTTCGGCAATATCGGCAGATTTGGTGCGGGCGGCCCATCCAATGTACAACCCGGGAACTAACCTCTAAAACTGACGTGCCTGAACGACCATCACTCTTTTCACAAGGGGATCATGCAATGATTTATTGCTGATTTTTTTCAAAGTTTCCTTCAGTCTTGGATAATCCACACTGCGGGGGCTGTCGGCCTTGCCTAAGGGCATGTCACTATAATGGCGGAGCATGGCATCCCGGATTTCCGGCAAATTGCGGATAACTATCATCTTGTTGTCTGTGCCATCTACCTCAAGAGAAAAATCAATCACCATTTGGCCTAATACTTTGTTGTTTTTTACGAGAGGCAAAGTCATGCGCTCAAGCTTGACAAACTGGGGATCGGTTTTAGGTTCTTCTACAACGGCTTCTTTATGTTCTTCTTCCACATGTTCGCCGCCGCCGCCCATCATCATAAAAGCGCCAACACCCCCGCCGCCGCCTAGCAGTAACCCGAGCAGCAACCCTATAATAAGAAGTTTCTTGCTGCCCTTTTTCGGAGCATCTTCCGCTTTGTCTTCAGTCTCGTCAGCCATGATAAACCCTGTATATGATCTTAAAAATGACGGAAGCCGCGCTGACCCTGCAACAGGTTTTTACCTTTGTCGTCCAGAATAACAATTTCCGGCTTATCGGTCATATGGCCAATTCTTGTTAAAGGAAGATTCAGAGAAACTGATATATCCTTTATTTTTTCTGCCATATGATCCGGAGCCGTAAAGAGCAATTCATAATCATCGCCGCCGTTCCATATAAGGTCGTTATACGCCGGGAAACTTTCCAAAATCTTACCAGCCACGTCTGAGACAGGAATTAATTTTGATTCAATGGACGCCCCAAGTCCTGACAAGCCACAGATATGCGCTATATCCCCCGCCAGACCATCGGAAATATCCAACGTGGAAGACGCAATACCAAATAACTTCTGCCCCAGTGTCAGCCTTGGTGTGGGCAGATGATAACGCTTTATCAAAGATGGGCTATCGATGTTATCTTTAAGGCATTTCAGACCCAGAGCGCCGTCACCAAGCGTGCCGGATACATATATGCCCTCCCCCACCTTGGCCCCGCTTCGCCTGAGTGCGGTGCCTTTTGACACCGTACCTATGGCCGTCACAGAAAGCGTAAGCGGGCCGGGCGTTGATACCGTATCACCCCCAAAAAGTGACCAGCCAAATTCATCCTGATCCTTTTTAAGGCCGGCTGTGAAATCGGCAACCCAACCCTCAATTTCATTCATATTTTTCGGTAGACTAAGCGCCAGCAGGTAACCCAGCGGTTTGGCTCCCATCGCCGCCAGATCAGACAGATTCACCCGCATGGCCTTTTGCGCCACAAGACCCGCCGGATCATCGGAAAAGAAATGGACATCTGCCACAAGGGCATCCTTGGTGAATATCAGGTCATAGCCCGCAGGTGGTGACAGGATAGCCGCATCATCACTTAGGCCATAAGCCGGAGCATCAGACCCGGCCAAAGGCGCAAAATAGCGGGCTATGAGATCAAATTCACCCGAACCCATTTTATGCTCCCTTGCCTGATATTATTTGCGGATAATTTTTGCCAGCCTGTCCAGAACGCCATTAACAAAACCGGGTTTGCTGTCGTCGAAAAATGCCTTGGCCACATCCACATATTCATTAATGATAACCGTGGTCGGCACGTCAGGCCGGGCAATCAATTCATAGGTGCCCGCGCGCAATATTCCCCGCGCCACTGGCTCTATGCGTTCCAACGTCCAATCCTTGGACAGGGAGCCCGCGATATGGTCATCTATTTCCGCCGCCCGCTGTTCAACGCCCTGAACAAGATCGGTGAAAAAGGCAGTGTCCGCTTCGGCATAATGATCGCCTTCAATCACTTCACCAAGCCTGTGATCAATAAATTCAGCAACCGTATTTCGCGCCGGTTCATCATTCATTTCAATCTGATAGAGCGCCTGCACAGCCCCCAGCCGGGCGGCACTGCGCGCCCCCCCCTGTTTTGATGATACGGCCTTCTTACTCATGCTTGGTCAGTCCAAATTGTTGTTTCAGAGCAATCATGCTGAGTGCGGCCCCGGCGACAAAGCCACCCTTGTTGCCTTTGTCCAGTGACGCCCTCGCCCATGCCTGATCGCGGTTCTCCACGGTCAATACACCGTAGCCAATGGCAAGTCTATCATTGATTGCCAAATCCTGTAGTCCGCGCGCACTTTCCCCGCAAACATAGTCATAATGTGATGTTTCGCCGCGAATGACACAGCCAAGGGCGATATAGCCGTCATAATTCTTGTCTTTTGAATCTTCGGCAAAGCGAATTGCCGCCGGAATTTCAAAAGCCCCCGGCACACTCACCCGTTCATAGGTGGCCCCGGCCTTGTCAAGCTCGGCCACGGCCCCTTTGATTAACTCATTGGTGATGTCTTCATAATAGGGCGAATCTACGATCAACAGATGCATGTTATGTCTCTTATTTCTTTATCAGGCCAACGTCAAAGGACGGATCAAATTTGCGCTGTTCCACAATATTCAGGCCATAGCCTTCAATTCCCACCACATGCTGTTCCGTATTGGACAGCAGGATAAGGTTAGAAACCCCGAGGTCCACCAATATTTGCGCGCCAATACCGTAATTTCTGAGGAAGGTTTCCGAGGACAGGTTTTTCTTGCCCTCCCGGCGGCCAATCTGATCCGTAATGATCGTTTTGGATGATTCCCGCAGATATACGATAACGCCGCACCCTTCGGCCCCAATTTCGGCCATGGCCCGATGAAGCTGACTACGGCGGTCACCTTTGGCACTGAGCAGATCATCAAACATATTAAAAGGGTGCATACGCACCAGCGTAGGCTGATCCTTTTTCGGATTTCCTTTAATCAGGGCGAAATGCTGGGCATTATCGTCCTTGACCTCATAGACCTTTAAGGTAAATTCCCCGCCATATTCAGAATCAACCGTGGTTTCTTCAATACAGCCCACCAGATTATCCACCTTACGGCGATAGGCAATAAGGTCGGCAATGGTCGCTACTTTCAGGTCATGTTTCTTGGCAAATTCCACAAGGTCCGGCAGACGGGCCATGGTGCCGTCATCATTCATGATTTCGCAGATCACACCGGACGGGTTAAGGCCGGCAAGCCGCGCCATATCCACCGCCGCCTCCGTATGGCCTGCCCGCACCAAAACGCCGCCGTCCCGGGCCACGATGGGAAAAACATGCCCCGGCGATACAATATCATCGGCCCCCAAGCGGGCATTGATGGCGACTGCAATGGTATGGGCGCGGTCGGCTGCCGAAATGCCTGTGGTGATGCCCTCTTTGGCCTCTATGGAAATGGTAAAGGCGGTGTTATTGCGGGCGCGGTTATTTAGGCTCATGGGCGGCAGGCCCAGAATCTCCGCGCGTTTCTGATCCACGGTCAGGCAAATCAGCCCTCGGCCATATTTTGCCATGAAATTCACCGCATCCGGGGTCGCCATCTGCGCCGGGATAATCAGGTCGCCCTCGTTTTCCCGGTCTTCATCATCGACCAGAATGAACATCCGGCCATTCTTGGCATCTTCCAGTACATCTTCAATGGGGGATAGAAAATTTTGGGGCATAAAATGTCTTTACCTATTTAAATTCATTCATTCTGGCCACATAGCGGGCCAGAATATCAATTTCCAGATTAACCCTATCGCCGACCTTGGCATCAGAAAAGGTCGTTTTTTCCTGTGTATGAGGAATAATATTAATGCCAAAACTGGTCTGATCCCCATCCGTGACCTCATTCACGGTCAGGGATACCCCATTGATGGTTACAGAGCCCTTTTCCGCGATATATTTGGCCAGCGTTTGCGGGGATTCAAATGTCATCCTTATGCTGTCGCCTTCAGGCGTGATGGATAGGATTTTGCCGACGCCATCCACATGGCCGGTGACAATATGACCGCCCAGCTCATCGCCCAGCTTCATGGCCCGTTCCAGATTAACCCTTGTACCTTTGATCCAGTCACCAAGGTTGGTACAGGACAGGGTTTCCGCCGAGGCCTCAACCGCGAACCAGTCCGGGCCCTTGTCTACAACCGTCAGGCAGACGCCGGAACAGGCAATAGACGCGCCAATATCAATGGTATCCGTATCAAAGGCCGTATTCAGGGTGATTCTGGTATCACCGCCCTCGCTCAGGTCTTTTACATGACCAACGTCTGTGATTATTCCGGTAAACATGTCAGATCATATACTCCTGCCAAATGTCATTTCCTATACGTCCCTCACGAACCAGAGAGAAGTTTTTTGTTTTCAGAACCGTCTCAATATCCATATCTGCCAAGGCTGCAAGGCCCTCCTGACCAATGATTTTCGGGGCGCGGAACCAATATAGTCGGTCTATCAGACTTGCCCGGATCAAGGAAGCATTAACTTGCGCCCCGCCCTCGGACAAAAGCCGTGTGATGCCTTCATTTGCGAGCATGGCCATCATATCAATCATATCGATGCGCCCTTGCTTGTCCGCCTTGCAGGTCATCACTTTAACGCCCTGATCACATAACCCCTCAAACTTATCACCGCCCTTTATGGTCGTCATAACCCATGTGGGGATTTTCCGGGCCGTTTCAACCAGCTTGCAATCCAATGGCAGGGACAAACTACTGTCCATAACAATCCGAATGGGCGAACGATCCTCCAGTCCTGGCAAGCGACAATCAAGGGACGGATTGTCCGCCAGAACGGTGCCAATACCCACCATGATAGCATCATGGCTGGCCCTGAGCAGATGACCACGGGCGCGGGACTGTGGGCCCGTCACCCACTGGCTTGCGCCTTTTGGCCCGGCTATCTTGCCGTCCTGTGAGCTGGCAATTTTAACCGTTATCAGGGGGCGGTGCCCTACGATCCGGTTGAAAAAACCCTGATTGGCTTTTTGGGCTTTATCCTGACAAACGCCAAGATCAACCTTGATCCCTGCTTGTGTCAACATTTCTATACCTTTACCGCCAACCCGGCTATCGGGATCCGTGATGGCAACCACGGCGCAGTCAATTCCGGCATTAATCAGGCTTTGGGCGCAAGGCGGTGTTTGTCCATGATGGGCGCAGGGTTCCAGCGTAATATAAGCGGTACTGCCCTTTGCCGCCTGTCCGGCTTGCTTCAAAGCGACGGTTTCACCGTGAGGCCGCCCGCCCCGGCCCGTAAATCCCCGCCCGACAATATAGCCTGATTTACTAACAATTATGCATCCAACCGAAGGATTGGGCCAGGTTAACCCATGGCCGCGCCGGGCCAGACGGAGCGCCATCTGCATATAGTCGCTGTCTTGGGTCACGATTTCCTCTATTCTATCGGGTCAGCGATCTGCTCGACAAATTTTTCAAAATCCTTGGCTTCGCGGAAATCTTTATAAACCGAGGCATAGCGTACGTAAGCAACCGTATCCAAGGCCTCAAGTCCCTTCATGATCAGCTTACCGATTTCTTCGGACGGCACCTCTGGGTCGCCAATACTTTCCAACTGCCGTACGATGCCATTGATCAGCAGTTCAATCTGATTTTCCTCAATCGGGCGCTTGCGCAGGGCCAGATTGACGGAGCGTTCCAGTTTTTCCCGCTCAAAAGCGACCTTCTTACCGCTCTTCTTGGCTACGGTCAGCTCACGGATCTGCACCCGTTCAAAGGTGGTAAAACGCGCGCCGCATCCATTACAGGCCCGTCTGCGCCGAATGGCCGAATTGTCTTCGGTCGGACGGCTGTCTTTGACCTGTGTGTCATCATTTCCGCAAAATGGGCAACGCATGTCTTGATCCTTTAATAGATGGGGAAATCCTTACACAGCGCAACGACTTTTTCCCGCACAGCCGCCTCGGCGACGCTATTGTCCTCCGGGTTGGCCTGAAGTCCGGTCAGGATTTCAATGATAAAATCGCCAATTTTCTCAAATTCCTGAACGCCGAAACCGCGTGTGGTGCCTGCCGGAGAACCAAGACGAATGCCGGAGGTGACCATAGGCTTTTCCGGGTCGAACGGTATGCCGTTTTTATTACAGGTAATATTGGCCCGGCCCAGCGAATTATCCGCATCCCGCCCGGTCAACCCAAGGGGACGTAAGTCAACCAGCATCAAATGGGTATCCGTGCCGCCCGACACAATGTCACAGCCACCGTCTACCAGACGTTTTGCCAATGCCCGGGCATTTTCCACCACCCGGTGAGCATAGTCTTTAAAGTCAGGCCGCAGGGCTTCACCAAAAGCCACCGCCTTAGCAGCGATTACATGCATTAACGGGCCGCCTTGAAGGCCGGGGAAAACCGCAGAATTGAACTTTTTGCCCAGCGCCAGATCGTTGGTTAGGATCATGCCGCCGCGTGGACCGCGCAATGTCTTATGGGTAGTCGTCGTTACCACATGGGCATGCTCCAGCGGATTGGGATGGGCGCCGCCCGCCACTAACCCTGCAAAATGCGCCATATCCACCCAGAAATAAGCCCCAACTTCATCGGCAATTTCCCGGAAACGTTTAAAATCAATGAAGCGTGGATAGGCCGAGCCACCAGCAATAATGATTTTGGGCTTATGCTCTCTGGCAAGCCGCTCCACTTCGTTAAAATCAACCATGGCATCCTCGCGGCTGACGCCATATTGAACCGCATTAAACCATTTTCCGGATTGGGCTGGCGGTGCGCCGTGGGTCAAATGACCACCCGCCGCCAAGGACATACCAAGCAACGTATCCCCCGGTTGCAACAGGGCCAGATTAACCGCCCCGTTGGCTTGCGCACCGGAATGGGGCTGTACATTGACATAGGCCGCATTAAACAGCTTTTTTGCCCGCTCTATAGCCAGTTCCTCGGCAATATCGACAAATTCACAGCCGCCATAATAGCGCCGCCCCGGATAGCCCTCGGCATATTTGTTGGTCATTATGGACCCTTGTGCCTCAAGCACAGCGCGGCTCACAATATTTTCAGAGGCGATCAGTTCAATATGGTCCTGCTGGCGGCCCTGCTCCAGCGTGATACTGTTCATTACCTCAGGGTCACTGTCGGCCAAAGAAGCATTGAAAAAATCAGTCATAAGTAAAAATTCCTAAAAATCTAAATAGCTATTAAAAAAATCAGGACATCTTGTCGATACGGCGTTGATGTCTCCCGCCTTCAAATTCTGTATTTAAAAATGCCCGCAGGCAATCCTTTGCCACATCCGGCCCAATGACACGCCCGCCCATAACAATGACATTGGCATCATTATGTTTGCGGCTTAATTCTGCGGTTAATCTGTCGTGAACAAGAGCGGCCCTGATATGGGGATAACGATTGGCGGCGATGCTGATCCCGATACCGGAACCACAGACCAGAATACCACGCGCGGCATCGCCATTTTTCAGGGCGTCCGCCATGACATCTGCAAAATCAGGATAATCAACCGAATCAGAACTGTCACAGCCAAGGTCCAAAGGCTCAAACCCCAACTCCACCAGATAGGATTTCAAAAGAATTTTAAGATCATATCCGCCGTGATCGCTGGCTAAGGCAATGATTTCCCTGGACATTATGGATACCCTTCTCATGGCTTCCGTTTAAAACAAGATCAGAGACACTCTAATATCACAAGGTTTCCGCTTTTCCTACCATATGTATGGGAAAAATGAAGATTTTTAGGCAAATATGGGTAGGGTCAGCTTTTTTCCTTGGCCAGAACATATTTCAGCTTATTGACTGCAACACGGGTCAACTGATTACGGCTGGCAGAGGCGGGACCGACGATGGAGACTTCACGGCCTGAAACAGGATCAATGGCGGATACCTTCATGTAAGATCCGACCTGTATGAATTCAACGAGATACTCACCCTCACCTGTATTCATTCAGTTCAATCCTTGGTTATGCGGCCTTGGTGAATTTGCGTACGTCAAGCCGTGCCCATACTGTTGTCAAGGCCGCAACCAGATGATCAATCATCTCATCCGTATGAAGTGGACTTGGGGTAAAGCGTAGCCGTTCCAATCCCCGGGGAACTGTCGGGAAATTGATCGGCTGAACATAAACATTAAATTCATCCAGCAGAATATCCGAAATCTGCTTACAGGTCACCGCATCGCCTACAAACAGCGGTACGATATGGCTGATGGAGGGCATAACCGGCAAATCGGCGGCCCGCATTTTATCTTTTAACAGCTGCGCCCGTTCCTGATGACTATCCCGCTCGCTCTGACTTTCTTTCAAGTGGCGTACACTGGCCAAGGCCCCCGCCGTAATCACCGGCGACAGAGACGTGGTGAAGATAAAGCCAGAGGCAAAGCTGCGAATGGCATCGACAATATCTCGGGTAGAGGTAATGTAACCGCCCATAAGGCCGTATGCCTTGCCAAGAGTACCTTCTATGACGGTCAAGCGATCCATCAGGCCATCCCGTTCCGCAACGCCGCCGCCGCGTGCGCCGTACATGCCGACCGCATGAACCTCGTCAAGGTAAGTCAGGGCATTATATTTATCAGCCAGATCACAAAACTCTTTTATGGGCGCGAAATCACCGTCCATAGAATAAACAGACTCAAAAATAATCAATTTGGGCAGTTTCGGATCGGTGGCCTGTAACAGGCTTTCCAGATGATCTACATCATTATGGCGAAAGATATGTTTCTGGCATCCGCTGTGACGCACCCCCTCAATCATGGAGGCATGATTAAGCTCATCAGAGAAAATGATGCAGCCGGGCAGCAATTTTGCCATGGTGCTAATACTGGCATCATTGGAAATGTAACCAGAGGTAAATAGCAGCGCCGATTCTTTGCCGTGAAGATCCGCCAGTTCCTGCTCAAGCAACACATGCATATGATTGGTGCCGCTGATATTTCGCGTGCCCCCGGCCCCGGCCCCTGAATTTTTCAGGCTTTCTTCCATGGCTTCGATGACTTTGGGATGCTGTCCCATGCCAAGATAGTCGTTGCTGCACCAGACCGTAATATCCTTCACGCCGTCCGGACTATGCCAGACAGCTTTGGGGAAATTTCCCCGCTGACGTACAATATCTGTGAATACCCGGTAACGTCCTTCTTCCTTAACCGCTTTCAGAGCGTCAGAAAACACACGATTATAGTCCATTGCATGACCTTATTCTTTGAATACACTCTTCCCATAAATCATAAATTTCATGAGAAGAAAACTAAAGCAACTCTGTTGTTTTGCATATTATACGGGCTTTATCACATAAATATGGCAAAGCACAGCGTTAAATATCCAAACAACTATGCCACAATATCCAGCACCGGATATAGTGTCAAATCAGGATGCAATATACTCACAGATAAGTGAATTTAATTGACGCGGGTCAAAGGAGCCTAGAAAGACTGAAACCGCAGTTGGTCAGTCCAGAAACTCTCCAGTTTACGCAGTGAATTGCGCAGTTCGGCGACGTCTTCGTCTTCGAAAACTCTTTTGTCTTTTACAACGGTCAAATTCTCGTCAAACAGATTGCCCACAAGATCACAGACTTCCTTGCCCTGATCGCTGAGCCAGATACGCAGGGCGCGTTTGTCATGCTCGGCACGTTCCTGATTGATATAACCGGACTCGACCAGCTTTTTCAGGTTGTAGGATACGTTGGAGCCAAGGTAATATCCCCGGTTGCGCAGATCACCGGCGGTCATTTCATGGTCGCCGATATTATAGAGCAACAGGGCCTGAACACTATTCACATTGCTCATGCCCACACTATCCAGACGATTTTTTACAATGTCCAGCATTCTACGGTGAAGACGTTCAATCAGACGCAGGCATTCCAGAAAATTTAATTTTGATCTGGCTTCCGGTGTTTCATGCCCACCGATAAGACTGCTGCTATGACCTGCCAATGACATATGTATAATCCCTGTAAAATTGTAATTGTCTGTTTTCCAACGGGAGAATTATAGTATAACAACTCCTAACAAGGTCTTAACTAACGCTAAAATCCTTTGAATGTCAGGTTAAAAAAATGAACAAAAATGCACGATCCGGAAGTTATCCCGCCACACGGCCAAGGCGAAACCGGAAAAATGACTGGTCCCGCAGAATGGTCCGGGAAAATAATCTGTCTGTTGATGATCTGATCTGGCCGGTATTCATTGAGGATGGAACAGGTAAAACCACAGAAATTTCGTCCATGCCCGGTGTGTGTCGTCATAGTATTGACCGGCTTATCCCAGAGGTTGAAAAAGCTGCCAAAGCAGGCATCCCGGCCATTGCCCTGTTTCCCCAAACGCCGCAGGAACTGAAAAGTGATGATGGCCGGGAAGCCATGAACCCGGATAATCTTATCTGCCGGGCCACACGGGCCATTAAGGATGCGGTGCCAGACATCGGCATAATCTGTGATGTGGCCCTTGATCCCTATACCAGCCATGGTCAGGATGGGTTGCTCATTGACGGTTATGTGGATAATGATCAGACCATTGACATTCTGGTCAAGCAAGCCCTTGTCCAGACAGAGGCTGGATGCGACATATTAGCTCCGTCGGACATGATGGATGGCCGGATTGGGGCCATTCGCGCGGCTTTGGAAAGTGAGGGGCATGTCAACACACAAATCATGGCCTATGCTGCCAAATATGCCTCGGCTTTTTATGGCCCTTTCCGGGATGCGGTCGGGTCTGCCAAGAACATAAAATCCGGCGGCAAGCACAGTTATCAGATGGACCCGGGCAACGGGGATGAGGCCCTACGAGAAGTGATTCTGGATATTAACGAGGGCGCGGATATGATCATCGTCAAGCCGGGGATGCCCTACCTTGACATTATTCAGCGGGTGACATCCGAATTTTCATTCCCCACTTTCGCCTATCAGGTCAGCGGCGAATATGCCATGCTCCATGCGGCCGCGCAGAAGGGTTGGCTCGACCTTGATCAGGTGATGATGGAAAGCCTGCTCGCTTTCAAACGCGCCGGGGCCAGTGGGATATTAACCTACTTTGCCCCGAAGGTGGCTCAATTATTGAATGGTACTGATTAAGTCAGAAGATCATTTGACAGTTCATTAACCGCCTCATCCAGCTCATAGAATGTGGGCTGCATATGGTGGGGGATACTTTTTCGGCCAATTTCAACGGAAATCTGCGGTGCATTGCCATGTAGGTGCGAGACAATAATATCCTTGATCACATTGAAGAAATGGCTTTCCTCATCAACAATTTGTTGCACCCTGCCTGCAATTGGGCTTGCAATGGTGTATGAGATAAGAATCCCCAGGAATGTTCCCACAAGAGCGCCCCCAATCATGGCACCAAGTATTTCAACAGGCTGGTCAATACTGCCCATTGTTTTCACAATCCCCAAAACCGCCGCCACAATACCAAGGGCCGGAAAGGCCTCGCCGACCACACTTAGGGCATGAGCGCCCTCGCTTTCCTCATGGTGATGTTTTTCCAGATCTTTGATCAACACATCTTCCACTTGATAGGGGTCATCGAAATTCATGGTGGTCATACGCAGATAATCACAGATAAAATCAATCACATGATGGTCCGCTGTAACTCTCTCAAAATTGCTGAAAATTTTGCTTTCTTCCGGGTTTTCAATATGTGCTTCCAGAGCGATGACACCCTTGGTCTTGATTAATTTCGTCAAAAGAAACATCAGACACAATAGGTCAGTATAGTCTTGTGATTTCCATTTTGGACCTTTTAAAGCGTGGCCAAGACCTTTCAGACCCTTTTTCGCAATGCCGCCGCCATTGCTGACCATATATGAGCCAACGGCTGCCCCGCCAATGATCATGCCTTCCAATGGCAATGCCTTCAATACAGGGGCCATCTTACCGCCTGCCAGAACATACCCACCGAACACCATAACCATGGTAAAGATTATACCAACGATAACTAGCATATTAATTCAAGCCTCATTCAACCCTTTATATCCGCAACCTGATCGCAGAAATTCCATTTGTTTGAGATAGTTATAGAGGCAGGATGTTAAGGAAGTATTATTTAGCTAAAATTTGAATCGATTTTTTGTATCTTTTCCATATGTCACATATATGTGCCGCCCAGACGGGTGACCTCATTGCTGAAACTGAGTTTATAACGGGCAATATCGGCCCCCTCCTCCGTATTAAGTCCCCCCAGATCAACCATTCTGATTCCGTCATGCTTTAGTTTGAGAATCATTTTCCAGAGCAGAAGGTTAAGCGCCCGGCTTTTCCTGCCGCGTGGGCCATTCCAGCCAATGTGATAAGTTGCACAGCGACCGTGAGAGAGAAACAGGACACCCGCCATGGGCGTTTCCGCGCCCTTTTCCACTGCAAAAGCCGAATAAACACCCTGATTGCCGGAACTATATTGACCATAGCCCTTGACCAGACCTACCGGAATCCCCTGGTATTTATTTTGTTGTTGTTGTTTACTTTCCTGTTCAAGCAACCAGTCGATATAGTGATGATTATGATCACCATAAATTACGTCAAAATCATTTTTTTCGGCTTTTCGGATATGGGTGCGGTTTTTGCTGTATAGATTTTGCCAAAGTTCATCTTCGGATAATTCAAGATTAATAAGAATCGTCGAATTTCCGGTAACGATTTGCCTATAACCCATATTTTCATACACACTTTTTTCAGACCCCTTAGGCACGGGCTCATCAGGACTGAAGGCGAATAAATTAAAATTTTTCAGGGGGTATCTGTTGCTTACTTCTGTCAAGATTTGTTTTTTCTGCTCTTCATCAACTTCCTTGAGCCACACCGGCCCCTTTAGAAGCAGGTTGAATTTGAGGAAATATACATAACGCCGGGTGACAACCTGTCCCATTGCAACAGCTTCGCCCCCGTCATAGGCAATGAAGCGTGCGACCTCTTGCCTGCCCTGTCCTATGACTGCACCATATGCCCAGGCCTGTTGGAAAGAACAATGGGCAGCCTTTCTTAAAAACTTGTCCCATTGTCGCTGTGAAACATCATCCCATTTAATAATTATTTCTGACATATTATTTTTTTATTAACCATAAAATTCATATTATTATGTGATACCTTTGAAACCTTAATTAACTTAAACGGTTTTTATATGTTTGGCAGAAAAAAATTCACCCAAAACGTCATGGGCCACGAAATTACCGCCCCAAAGCCCACACGTTGGGCCTTATTTTATATCCTGAAATATGTTGGGCTGCCAATATGCCTGCTGTTAACGGGGCTGGATATTATACTATTTTTTATTTTCAAATACGGTTTTGACAGCTGTTACGGCTTTTTCTGCCTTCTCAATTAACAACATATTATCTTGGACTTTACGGCACATAAACCATATATGATGCTGTATAGAGCTATTTATTATTATTTATATTCGGATATAAAATGAGCAAGACATCCCCGGCCATATCTTTTGAGGATATTCAAAATGCGGCGAAAGCCCTGAAAGGGGCAATTGTTGCCACCCCTTTGACCATGTCCAGAACCCTCTCAAAAATGACCGAGGCGGAAATTTATCTCAAATTTGAAAATCTGCAATTCACAGCCTCCTTCAAAGAACGCGGGGCTTTGAATAAACTGGTCAATCTTAGCGACGCCCAAAAACAAAAAGGCGTTATTGCCGCCTCTGCGGGTAATCATGCTCAGGGGGTTGCCTATCACGGCAGTCGCCTTGGTATCCCCACCACTATCGTTATGCCCGTTAATACGCCCTTTGTAAAAGTCAGCCAGACCAAGGAGCATGGGGCAAATGTTGTGCTGTTCGGTGAACGGTTTGATGATACGGCACAGCAGGCGCTTAAGCTGGCCGAGGAACAGGAGCTAACGCTGCTTCATCCCTTTGATGATTATGATGTTATCGCTGGCCAAGGCACCATTGGCCTTGAAGTGATGGAAGCCTGTCCGGGCCTTGATATAATTCTGGTCCCGGTGGGCGGCGGCGGATTGATCAGCGGTATCGCCATTGCCGCAAAACATATCAACCCGGATATAAAAATCATTGGCGTACAGGCGGAACGATTCCCGTCCCTGCACCGGGCGGTTAATAATAATGATTATATAGCCAAAGGTTCGACATTGGCCGAAGGCATCGCCGTAAAAACCATTGGCGAAAAAACCTATGAAATCTGTAAAGATATGGTGGATGATATTCTACTGGTCAGCGAGGATGCGCTGGAAGAGGCCGTTTGTATGCTGATGACCATAGAAAAAACCGTACCGGAAGGTGCCGGGGCCGCCCCCCTCGCCGCCATCAACAGCTATCCTGAGATATTCAAGGGCAAAAAAGTCGCCATGATCGTCAGCGGCGGTAATATTGACCCGCGTTTACTGGCCTCCCTGCTAATGCGCGGGTTGGTTCGGGAAGGCCGCATTACCCGTCTGCGGGTGGAATTGCTGGACGTGCCGGGTGCGCTGGCCCAGATCACAAAAATCATCGGTGACCTTGGCGGTAATATCATTGATGTGTCCCATCACAGGCTGTTCACGGAACTGCCGGCAAAGGAAACCTATTCCAATGTGACGCTGGAAACCCGGGACAGAGCAAACCTGGAAGATATTTTAGCCGGACTGCGCGGGGCTGGCTTTACTGTCCATATCAACCGTTCTTCCGACCTGTAAACATTATTTTAACCTTACAGACCCATTATGGCCCTGTAACGCGTTAACTATGTTTTCAAGGTGATAATTTATGGCGGATGATGCACGCCCAATAATAATAAAACGAATTAAAAAAGTATCCGGCGGCGCCCATGGCGGGGCCTGGAAAGTGGCCTATGCCGACTTTGTGACCGCGATGATGGCTTTTTTCCTGTTGCTATGGCTACTCAATTCCACCTCGAAAGAACAAAAAGAAGGTCTGTCAGAATATTTTTCTCCGACAACAGCCTCTACCAATTCCTCCTCGGGGTCCGGTGGTATTCTGGGCGGTGTTTCCCTGAATACGGACGGCGCACAGGCAAGTGCGGTTACCGTGTCCATCCCGACCACAACCACAGAAATAAATTCTGAGGATGATGAAGACAGCGAGAAAAAATCTGAAGAAAAAAAATATGCTGAACAGGTAGCAAAAAAAGAACAGGCTTATTTTGAAAAAATGTCAGACAGCCTCAAGGTTGCCATTCAGCAAAATCCGGAACTTGCCCAATTGAAAGACCAGGTACTGATCGACATAACCGAAGAAGGCATGCGCATTCAACTTGTGGATAAGGATAATCGGGCCATGTTTCGTCCGGCTTCAGCAGATTTATATCAATATGCTGAAAAGCTGATTCGTAAAATATCCACTATTGTCGTAAAAATGCCAAACCGCATCTCCATCACTGGTCATACCGATGCCAAACCCTTTACCAGCAGAGCTAATTATTCCAATTGGGAATTGAGTTCGGACCGGGCAAATGCCACACGCAGAGTTTTAAGCAGCTCTGGCGTATCAGCCAATAGAATAGCAGAAGTGCTTGGTAAAGCCTCCACCGAACCTCTGCTACCCGATCGGCCAATGCGGGCGGAAAACAGACGCATAACAATTTTGTTATTACGGGAGTCCCCGACCCTGCCCCCAGATTTCATGTAAATTTTGCTCCCACCAAAAACTGTTTCATTTTTTTCAGCGACAGCGTCCAGCATGCTTGCTATGATGTTGATTATGAACAAAATACATGAACAGAATGTATTTTAAACCAGGGGCCGGTTCGGGAAAAACTATATGGAAATGGTACAGCCTTCCATTCAGATGTGGATGACTTTTGGCGTTATTCTTGCCGCCATCGTTTTCTATGGACGGGACAGAATTTCCATGGAAATCACCTCTCTGGGTACAATTTCCATATTGCTGGTCCTGTTTCATTTCATGCCGGTTTATGATGATGGCGGGGTCAATCTTCTTGGGTTAAAAGAATTGCTGGCGGGATTTTCCGACCCGGCCTTGATCACCATTCTGGCCCTGCTAGTCATTGGGCAGGGAATGGTTCAGACCGGTGCGCTGGAAACCCCGGCACAGATCATTGTAAAACATGGCATATCGCGTCCCAAACTGGTCATTTTGGTCTGTCTGGTCGCTGTGATGATCATCAGCGCGTTGCTGAATAATACGCCCGTCGTTGTCATATTTATCCCAATCATGATCACCCTGATGGACAAGATGGATAAATCCGCCGGGCTTGTGCTTATGCCGCTCAGCTTTGTGGCCATTCTGGGCGGCATGACTACTTTGATTGGCTCCAGTACCAACCTTCTTGTGGCCGGTGCCTATAAAGCCCAGACAGGGCAAGTGATAAACTTCTTTGACTTTACCATTCCCGGGTTATTTCTGGCCGCTATTGGATTGCTCTATGTGACTGTTATTGCTCCATTTATTCTGCCAAAAAAATTATCTACAGCAGATGACAATACGCAAATAATTTCCGGCAAACAGTTCATCGTCCAGCTTGACCTGATGTCCGGAAATTCTCTGATTGGTAAAAAATCCATTGCCGGAATGTTCCCGGACCTGCCGCGCATGACTGTCCGGCTGGTACAGCGCGGAAGAAAGGTTTTCCTCCCGCCTTTTGATGATATAGAATTTCAGGATGGTGATTGCATCATTCTGGCCACGACCCGTGCTGTTCTATCAGAAAAGCTCTCCAAAGATCCCGGTTTATTGCGCGGCATCCTGACAACCACTAACCCGGACGACATGAAGATTGAACCTATCGAAAATCCGCGTGGACAAAAAATCGCCGAGGTGATTGTTGCCCCGGCGTCCCGGTTGGACGGGCGCACATTGGACCAAGTAGGCTATCACCTTCAGGGTGGTTGTAAAGTGCTGGGGATCCAACGTCGCTCGCGTATGGTCCGAAGCTCCATGGATGATATTCGTCTGGAAGCCGGTGATATACTGTTGGTGGTTGGCACTTCCAGCCAGATTAATGCCCTGCGCGCCAACAAGGACGTATTGCTGATGGAATGGTCCACCCGCGAGGTCAAAGTCAAGTCCGACAGCTGGAAGGCATTGGGTATTTTTGCCGGAGTTGTTGTCTTTGCCGCCACTGGAATTATCCCTATTCCCATTACGGCCACCTTCGGCGCTTTTCTGATGATTGCGCTGGGGTGCCTGAATATTCGTCAGGCCAGCCGTGCCGTAGACCGCCGTATTTTCCTGCTTGTCGGGGCGGCACTGGCCATGGGAACCGCCCTGCAAGCCACCGGCGGCGCATCATATTTGGCGGAAAGTTTGATTCACATCTTTGAAGGCTCAAGTGTGGCGATCACCCTGTCAGCCTTTTTCCTGCTCATTGCCATACTCACCAATATGTTGAGCAACAATGCCACAGCAGTACTTTTCACGCCCATCGCCATCAATATGGCCAACAAACTTGGCGTTGATCCGATGGTGTTTGTCACAGCGGTTATTTTTGCCGCCAATTGTTCCTTTGCCACGCCTATGGGCTATCAAACCAATCTTTTGGTTATGGGGCCGGGTAATTATAAATTTAAAGACTTTATGAGGGTTGGCGTCCCTCTGATCTTGATATTATGGCTGAGTTATTCACTCTTTGCACCGTGGTATTATGATCTATACTAAATTTCAGTCTTTATTTACTTATGTTTTTTATCATATGATGTAGATGTAACATCCATACGGAAAGAATATAATTGACCAACCAATCCTCACAATTTCCCAGGTTCTATGTGACCGCGCCTAATATCTGTCCTTATCTTGAGAGGCGGATGGAACGCAAGGTCTTTACGGAACTGGACGACATAAATCCTGCGGGCCTCCATGAATCAATGGCCAGAATAGGGTTTCGCCGTAGTCAGGATATTGTCTATCGACCCAGTTGTGATGACTGTTCAGAATGCAAGTCAGTACGCATCCCGGTATCTTCATTTACCCCAAGCCGCACACAGCGCCGCCTGATAAATATGAATTCTGACCTGACCGCCAAATTAATGCCCAACAAGGCGACCGAAGAACATTATCAGCTGTTGACCGCCTATCTTGCCAGACGGCACACGGATGGTGGCATGGCCAATATGTCATTTGATGAGTATGTCAGCATGGTAGAATCCAGCCCCGTCGATACCAGCCTTATTGAATATAGATTGCAAGACAACGGTAAGAATACCCTGATAGCCGTGGCCCTGACCGACATCATGGCCGAGAGCCTGTCCATGGTCTATAGCTTCTTTGAGGTTGGCGAGGACTTCAAAAAAAGAAGCATCGGCACCTATCTTATTCTAGACCATATCGCCCGCGCCCAACAGATGGCCAAACACCACGTCTATTTGGGTTACTGGGTAAAGAACAGCCCCAAGATGGCCTATAAAAAGAATTTTCACCCGCTGGAAATTCTTGAACCCGAAGGCTGGTTTATCTCTAAAAAACCTTAACCTGTTGTCTTGTCTTTATGAGCAGTATATCTATACTCATAAATATACAGGGACAAAATCATACAGGGGCCTTTCAGATGAAAAGACGTACATTCCTTACGACAACGGCTGGCGGCGCGGTGGCCACAGCAGCGGGCCTGTCGGCTCCGGCCTATGCTACGGGCAAGCGGCGGCTTAAAATGGTCACCACATGGCCCAAAAAATTCCCCGGCCTTGGCACCCGCGCCGAGGAATTTGCCAAGGACATTGAAACGGCCACCGATGGCCGCCTGCGGATCAAGGTCTATGCAGGAAATGAGCTGGTGCCGCCTCTGGGGGCCTTTGACGCGGTGCGCGGCGGCAAGGCGGATATATATCACGGCTCCGAATATTACTGGCAGGGTAAACATAAAGCCTTTTCCTTCTTCACCGCCATCCCCTTTGGCCTAACGGCCATGGAGCAGAGCCAGTGGCTCAATTACGGCGGGGGTCAAAAGCTCTGGGATGAACTGTCCGGAAAATTCAATATTAAGGCTTTGGTTTGCACCAATTCCGGGGTTCAGATGGGCGGCTGGTTCAAGAAGGAAATCAACAGTATTGAGGACTTTAAGGGCCTACGCATTCGCATACCGGGGTTGGGCGGTGAGGTCTTGAAACGTCTTGGCGCAACGCCGGTGACCAAAGCCGGGGGCGAGATTTATCTGGCCCTCAGTCAGGGTAATATCGATGCCTCCGAATGGGTTGGGCCGTGGAATGATCTGGCCTTTGGTTTTCATAATATCACCAAATATTATTATACCTCAGCCTTTCAGGAGCCGGGGGCCGCCATTGCCGCCGGATTTAACCTTGATGTCTGGAACAGTCTGAGCAAGGCAGATCAGGCCATCATCCGGGCTGTGGCCGGGGATAATTATCAGAAATCACTGGCGGAGTTCAACAGCCGTAACGCGGCCTCTCTGCGGGCGCTGGTTGATAAACACGGGGTTTTGCTGCGCACCTATTCCGATGAGATACTGATCGCCCTCGCCCGCACTTCTGACGAGGTTATGCAGGAAATCGCCACCACGGATGATCTGACAAAACGCATATATAACAGCTATATGGACACGCGCAGAGCGGCCATGGAGTGGCGGGCCATTGCCGATGAGCCTTACCTGAGGTCGCGGCATCTTTATGAAAATTACGGCAAAAGACTGTAGGATATTGTGACAGGCCTGCTTCATAACATCACAAAACGAATTGATCAATTCAGTGAGGCCACCGGGCGTGTCCTGTCATGGCTCACCTTGTTTCTGGTGCTTATGCAGTTTCTCATTGTTTTGGGTCATTATATATTTCATCTGGGGGCTATATATTTGCAGGAGAGCCTGCTCTATATGCACAGCATGATCTTTCTGGGTGCGGCAGCCTATACCCTGCGCCATAATGGCCATGTGCGGGTTGATGTTTTTTACAGTGGTTTTTCGGAGAAAACAAAGGCATGGATTAATTTTCTGGGGTGCCTGATCTTTCTGTTTCCGGTCACGATCCTGATTGGCTGGATGGCTTGGCCCTATGTTATGGATTCGTGGGAAAGTATGGAAGGCTCCATCGAATCGAGCGGCATTCAGGCGGTTTATCTGCTGAAAAGCATGATTTTATTCTTTGCCGCCACTTTATTCCTGCAAGCCATATCCCTGTTACTTCATTCATGGTTGACTATTCGGGGGGCAGAACATCTGTCCGAAGAAGAGCCGGAGGTCGTGTGATGGAATTGAATATCATCCTTGACCTGCTCATGTTCCTGACCGTGATCATCATGCTGATGAGCGGGTTTCCTGTGGCCTTTACCCTTGGCGGGACGGCCTTGATTTTTGTCGGCATTGGCATTTATTTTGATGAAATTGACAGCGATTTTATTGGCCTGATTCCGGAGCGAATTTTCGGCACGATGACCAATGATGTCTTGCTGGCGGTTCCCCTGTTTATCTTTATGGGCGTTATGCTGGAGCGATCAAAAATTGCCGAGGAACTTCTGGACAGTATGTCAAGGCTTATGGGACGCCTGCCCGGTGGACTTGGTATCTCCGTGACCATTGTCGGGGCGTTGCTGGCGGCCTCCACCGGAATTGTCGGCGCAACAGTGGTCACCATGGGCCTGCTCAGCCTGCCGACCATGTTAAAGCGCGGCTATAGCCCGGCACTGGCCAGTGGCACCATCGCCGCTTCCGGCACCTTGGGGCAGATCATACCGCCGTCCATCGTATTGGTGCTGTTGGGTGATCAGCTGTCCTCAGCCTGGCAGACAGCCCAGCTGGAAATGGGTAACTGGGCGCCAGAACCGCTGTCGGTTGGTGACCTGTTCGCCGGGGCACTGATTCCCGGCATGGTGCTGGTGCTGCTTTATATTCTGTATCAGATTGCGGTGGCCATGATATTTCCCAAACTGTCCCCGCCAATCAGCAAAGACGAGGCGGCGGACACTGTAAGCACGGCCCGCCTTCTGGGGGCATTCCTGCCGCCCATATTCCTGATCATCGCCGTTCTGGGGTCCATTATCGCCGGCATTGCCACCCCGACCGAAGCGGCGGCTGTGGGAGCCGTGGGAGCCATTTTGATGACCGGTTACAAGGTGGAACCAGATAAGGCATGGCCAGTCTATGGCGCCGGGCTGTCCCTCGCCGGGTTGGTGATTATAACCAATCTGTTTGACCTCAGGCTTAATCGCGAAGATATTTCTGCCGGGGATTATTTGGGGATTGCCCTTGCTATTATATTAAGCCTCTGTGCGTTATGGGGCGTAGGTGTCGCTACCTATCGAAGCCACCGGGAAAAAATATTGCATCATGTCATGCAATCCACTACCCGGATTTCAGCCATGATATTTATGATCCTGATCGGGGCGGCCATGTTTTCGCTGGTGTTCAAAGGTTTTGAGGGTGATGAGTTCATCCATGACTTTTTGAGCAACCTGCCCGGCGGCAAATTTACCGCCCTGATACTGGTCATGGCGGTCATGTTTGTGCTGGGCTTTTTTCTGGACTTTATCGAGATTACTTTTGTCGTTGTCCCCATCGTGGCCCCTGTTTTGCTCATGATGGATATTCATCCGGTATGGCTGGGTATTATGATGGCTATGAACCTGCAAACCAGCTTCCTGACCCCGCCGTTTGGCTTTGCGCTCTTTTATCTGCGCGGTGTTGCGCCGAAAAGCGTCACGACCATGCAGATATACAAGGGCGTCCTGCCTTATGTGCTGATCCAGATACTTATGCTGGCCATATTGTGGTTTTTCCCGGAAATGACCACGTGGCTACCCGGCGTATTGTTCAAATAAAAACAGCCGTTCGGCAAATACCGAACGGCTGTTTTTCTGTGTTGATTTAATGGTCGGGGAGACAGGATTTGAACCTGCGACCCCCTGTACCCAAAACAGGTGCGCTACCAGGCTGCGCCACTCCCCGACGGGATTAAATCTAACGTGCTAGGCTTAATACAAGAAGCCTTACCCAAGGGCAAGTGCATTTATGGGCTTGAGCCATATTTTTTAGATATTTATGTCTTTAATGGCGCACAGCGGTGAAAAACGGGTGGGTTATTCTATCACCTTTTTTGATATTCAGGCGAGCTGTCAGCCCCGCATTTACTTCAAAGGCGGAGATAACAGGAAATTGTGAAGAAATAATATCAAGCGATTCAGGCACAGCATCCTTTGCTATATGAACGATAACCCCCGCCCTATTGATAAAAATAATATCAAGAGGGATATAGGTATTCTTCATCCACATAGTCACGATCTGATTTTCATCAAAAAGAAATAGCATGCCATTCTGATCTGCCATATTTTTTCGAAACATGAGGCCTCTGGCGCGCTGATCAAAGTTTTCCGCAACTTCTACGTTGAAATTATATATGTGTGATCCAGATGAAATAGATAACTGC